>NZ_JBNGOS010000019.1:0-130881 GCF_050589685.1 Saccharicrinis sp. 156 | reverse complement strand
TTTCGGGGTTTTTTAATAATTTATTTCTCAACATGTTATTGACATGCAGTCTGTTATATATAAAAAGGCAGACCCTAAAGTAATTTCAATGTGTAATAGAATTTCTAATGCATATGGCGGGTTAAACTTTATAACTAATATAGGTGACCGTTATTTATACCCCTATTAGACTTCATCTAAATGCCCATTCCATGAACAAAATATATACATTACAAACGCTCAATATAAGCTTTTCTTTCCCAATAGCAATCAGGACGGCTGATGCCTGCTGACATGAAGGAATTTTTCATATTCCTAATGACAGATCTCGGATAAGCTTTTTATTTCATTCTGACCGAACATTAGTCATATATCATACAAAAGCCTGCTCTTTAATAGAAAGCAGGCTTTTGTATTATCATTTTATCTCCTGACAACAGGTCAGCATTTATTTCACAGGTTGCGGAATAAAAATCAACTCTAATTCCCGTTTATAATCGGCCAGGTCATTTAACACTTTTTCTTTCATATTTTTTAAGCTTTCATCTCCCAACGAAAACATTTCTTTATAATAGGAGATTCCATCTTGCAAATTCGCCTTAAACGAATTAAAATATTTTACCTGCGGTGGCGTAAAGTCTTCTTTACACTCCTCGATTTTGTTTTTTAGGTAATCCATATAAATTTTCAATTCCTTGATAAACACATTAGGCCTATCGGCATTAAAAAGACTGCTGGTTCTTCCATAAATATGGTCAACCATCTCTTTTAATGAGCTAATCTTATTAAAATAAGCTAAATTTGGTCCCGGACATACAACAACACCATGATTACCTTTGGGCAGTGCCAGTTTATGAAAATCCATTACAGTATTACCAAGTCCTACACACAAGCAGGCCTTTTCCACCAACTTGTCTACTTTAGCTTTTAATTCTGCAGGATTGGAAATCGTGTTTTTCAGCTCAGCAATCTTCGTTTTCTGATATTGAACCGAAGCTGTACAGATAGGATTTTTTGTGAATTCCGTATTGAACTGCAAAAATTTCTTTAAACACGCAGCGCCCGGCTTTCCGGCTTCAATACGTTTTTGTTTTTCGATATCGGCCCAGTTTCCCTTCACCGAATTAAAAGGAACACCTAACGGGGAAATATCGCTCAAATAGAAATCCTCCTCTTTTCCTTCTTTTAACACTTTTTGGGTAAACTCATCTACTGTAGTCGTTTCAGGCACTAACAAAAAAGGAGAACCCCAACCAACTGATTCCATTCCATAATAATCCAGGAACATTTGATGTTCGTGTGCATCACCAACACCGCCCTGAACCGTATAAGCTACCGGAAAAGCCTGCTCAACCTCAATACCTTTTTCTTGTTTTAACACATTAGCATAACCGGTGAACAACATACTTACCAGCTTCTCTTTGTTATCTTTAAATTCCTTTAGGATTGGGCCTAGCAAATAGCCATCTGATGCAAATGCATGACCTCCGCAATTTAAGCCGGATTCAATTCTATATTCTGAAACCCAAAGACCTTTTTTTCCCAGGAACCGGCCTTGAATCATAGCCGAACGGTAATCACTTACCTTTAATACAATCCTTTTTTTCAATTTTCCATCCGCATCAGGATAAAAATCTTTAAAGCTAGCCATGTAACCGTATAAGCGAGGGTTTAATCCGGCAGAAAGAACTAGAGAAGCATCCAGCTTACTTTCGGCAAAACCTTTTAAAGCAGCGTGTGCATCGTTATACTCAGTGGGATAAGGCTCTTTATCTTTATTAAAGTTTACGCCATCTAATTTGGTCATGATATTTACGTCAATACTTCCGGGACGCATGGAGCTTCGCAATTCTTCCTGCAACTTTCCTTTAGCACGACTATCTTCCCCAAGCATCTGATCATACTTGATTTTAAGAGGAGAATTTGCAGGCAACAACTCAAAATACTTGGTTATTTCGCTCCCTTCTTCAAACGGGGAATTCTTCACTGCTTCAAATTGTCTTAGGACAATGTCATGTACTAAATCTAAATACTGACGTACAATAGTCGCCCTGTTTTCGGGGTTTGAAGCATCTAACAATTCATAAGTCAGACCATTCTTTTTGCTATGTATTTCAATTAAATGATTCATTATATAATGATCCGACAATGGAACTACCGAGTGGATTCCATATTTGGCGACCTTTAATGGCGATTCAATTGTATATCCTGTGCCCATAACAGGGATATGAAAGGTATGCAGTGCTTTGTTTATCATCCGAATTAAATATTTTTAAAAACGCAAAGTTAATTATTGCAGATCGGTTACAAATCTTGATCGTGATAATTGATTGAGATAATCGCATAATTAACTAACTCGTACATTTTGTACGAATAGTCTAATTTGTTTGAACATGCCCTTCGATAGTGCCAGTGAGCGATTTATTGCCCAATAAAAAACGCCTACCAAATAAAGTAAGCGTTAAAATCACGTTCAAAGATACTCAAATATTTACATTCATCATGTATTTTCAATAACTATTCTATATAAAATCTTCTTTAATGCCTATTAAAAAAGATACCAGCGTTAAGTCAAGTTATTTATAATGATTTATTCTGTTAACGCAAGCCTGGCTTTACCGGTACTGTATAAATAAAATCCCATTCCTAATAAACCCGAGGCAATCCCAACCGAGTAAGAGATATTTTGATCCAACTGAAAACCCTCCGGCGCTATCAAAATATAGCTAATTACCACCGAAGTCATAAATACAGCAGGGATCAATACAAACCAATACTTACCGGTTGTTTTACGCATATATACTGCTGCCGTCCATAACACAAAAACAGACAATGTTTGGTTGGCCCAACCAAAATAACGCCAAACTATACCAAAATCAACTTGCGTTAAGATGATAGCAACCAAAAATATGGGGACAGTAACATACAAGCGTTGAATCAATTTACCTTGTTTGATTTTAAAAGAATCGGCAATGGTTAAACGGGCACTTCTAAAAGCGGTGTCGCCAGAGGTTATCGGTGCTGCCACTACTCCAATCAAAGCTAAAATCCCTCCCACTTTTCCTAATAAAGAATTACATATTTCATTTACAATAGGTGCTGCATTGTTTTTAGCTTCAGCAAAGCTAACTCCCAGATCGCTTACTCCACCAAAGAAAGCCATCGCAATTGCTGCCCAGATAAGTGCGACAATCCCTTCTGTGATCATTGCTCCAAAAAATATCTTCTTACCATCTTTTTCGTTGGGAAGACAGCGTGCCATTAGTGGGGATTGAGTTGAATGAAAACCCGATACAGCTCCGCAGGCAATAGTAATAAACAACAAAGGAAATATTGGAAAACTTGAGGATTCACTATGCATATTGACCAAGTTTCCCGGTACTAGTTCAGGAATTTTATATCCGCCAAACACCATTGTTACCGTAATTCCAACCGCCATAATCAATAAACTCAAACCAAAAACAGGATAAATTCTTCCAATAAGCTTGTCTATTGGAATCATAGTTGCCAATAAATAATATACAAATATACCGATAACCAAAATGGTAACATCCACACCTGTAATGCCTTGAAGAATTGCGGCGGGTCCTTTCACAAACACAACTCCTACTATAATCAATAAGCCAACTGCAAACACGCGCATAAAATTTTTGGTTCCATTGCCCAAATACATTCCAACAATTTCAGGTATGCTGGCACCCTTGTGCCGGATAGATAACATCCCCGAGAAATAATCATGAACAGAACCTATAAATATACAGCCAAGTACTATCCAAATAAATGCGACAGGTCCCCACAATGCACCTGCAATGGCACCAAATATGGGACCTAAACCTGCAATATTTAAAAACTGAATTAGAAAAATCCTGGCATTACTCAATGGCACAAAATCAACGCCGTCATGTTGGGTAATTGCCGGTGTAGGTCTATCGGGATCTGCCCCAAATTGTTTTTCGATAAAACCTCCGTAAATAAAATAAGCAGCAACCAGAACCGCAATACAGATAAAGAAAGTAATCATGAAAAGATTTTTATATTTAAAAACGATTTACATGAAATCAAATAAATTTCACAATGTCATACGCACAACAAATTTAATCATTCATAAAAAAATGGCAAGCCAAACGTTTTTGACTCGCCATTTTTTATGCCCACCATTGAACGAAAGCACCGCAGACCTCGTTACGCTTGTCTGGCCGGCGCATACTTTCATGCACTGTTCAATGATTTTATTGCAATAGCTATTGTTTTTACTTTTTAGTAGTTTGCATTGCTTTACAAAACGAATATAATTCATGTAATTGGCTTTTTAAACCATATGTTAAACATATTTATTTTCTTTAACCCACTAGCCACTCAGATGTTAACTTACGTTTTTATTTTTTTTAGAATGGATGACAATACGACCATAAAAATGATTTTTCGAAGCATATTGCATCTCGTTTAACTCAAACCCACAAATTGAATAATAACGCTCACTAAATTCGAATAATTATTTATTTTTGATGACATTAGAGATCCACAATATAACGATAGCCCATGCCGTCCATTATTAATTACAGAAGTAACGTTGAAGAAATAAAAAACACCGCTCTAGGTATTGTAGAAATTTTCGGCAACGATATGTATGTCAACGACAGTTATTTGACAGAAGTTATCAGCACGCTCAGGGAGAACACATCTAAAATGATAGATTCTTTAAACGAGGAAATTGTAAAAAGTACGCTGGCCCCATTAGATTCAAAACGCGACAATTCTGCCCGGGTAATCTTCCTGGAGGTAAAATCAAAAATATTGTGGCCCGATGAAAAAATCGCTCAAGCTGCCCAGACAATCATGGACGTGTTAAACAAATATGGCATGGAAGTCATCCACCTGAGTTACCGCGAAGAATCGGAATGCCTTAAATCAATGCTGGAAGATTTTGAGAAAGATGAAATAGCTGCGGCTTGCAGCAAACTTCACGATTTTGATATACTCATTGATCAGTTAAAAAAGGATCAGGAAATATTTGAGAAAGCATTTCAAGAATATCTCTCCAAAAAAGAAGAAAAGCGCAACCTGTTATCCGCAAGCAAAATTGCTCAACTAATCAAAGATCAAATCAATAAGGAATTAACCAATTATATTGAAGTGATGGCCAAAGTCAAACCTGAACTTTTTGCCGAACCTGCCCAAAAGATGGAAAACATTATTGCCGAAAACAATACCGTTGTAAAAGAAAGAATTGCGAAATTAAACGAAAGGGAACTGCTATAATACTGCTATAATATTATAACTATCGAATGACTACTGCCGTAACAATCTGATGCCCCACCTCTTCGTTTAGGGCATGCATTATTTTATCCTTTAACATCAACAGTTCGTTTCGCATTACGCTGGAATTAATACTAAGGTACAAGGTGCCCTGGTGAACATAGATATTGGTTGTGGCACGTGCAACCGTTTTTCCGATTACCTTTTCCCACGACCTGATTACCCGGTTCTCGAGCATTTTGTGATCCAATTCCCTGTTTTGACTCAGGTATTCCTTAATGATTGATTTTATATGTTGTGCATTTTTCCTTTCCATAGCTGCTACCCTTGCTTGTTAAATTCTCCTTCTTCCACCAAAAATATACTGCTTTCCTTATTAATCTTTTTCAGTACAGGCTTAATTCTGTTTAACTGGGTGTCCGTAATAAATATCTGACTAAAAAAATCGCTACCCACTAATTCAATCAGTCGATCACCCCGTTCACTATCCAATTTATCAAAAATATCGTCGAGCAACAATATGGGTTTTCTTTTTTTGTGTTCTGACAAGAACTTGAACTGCCCCAGCTTTAACGCTATTAAAAAAGTCTTTTTTTGCCCTTGCGAACCCATTTTTTTTATGGGGTACCCTCCTATTTTAAAATCAACATCATCTTTATGAATCCCCTTGGTACTATAACCAAGTATCATATCTTTTTCTCTGCAGTCCCTCAAAGCACGCTCAAAGTCAGCTTCGCTCAGATGCGACTTGTAGGCAAACTCCACCACTTCCTTATCGCCGGAAATAAAGTTATACATTTCCAGGAAAACAGGTTTTAATTCTTCCAGGAATTGCAGTCGGGCATTGGAAATTTTCTTACTCAATTCAAGGATTTGAAAATCCCAGGTATCCAACATTTCATGCGCTTGTGCATTTAACGATTTCAAATTCTTCAAATATATGTTGCGCTGTGAAATGACTTTGTTATAATTAATCAGATGCTCCAAATAAGCCTTGTCGTATTGCGAAATAACACTATCGATATATCTTCGCCGCTGTTCGCTACCCTCCACAATCAATCGCTCATCCTGAGGCGAAATCATTACCAGAGGCAGCAGGCCTATATGATTCGAGAGTTTATCGTACTCCTTTTTGTTACGCTTAAACTGTTTCTTTACCCCTTTTTTAAACCCGCAATAAATATGCTCTTCTTCCCTATTGACCTCATAGGTACCTTGAATCACGAAGAAATCGTGCTCGTGCCGAATATTTTGGCTATCCACAGGGTTAAAATAACTTTTACAAAACGACATATAATAAATGGCATCGAGCATATTGGTTTTTCCGGCACCGTTTGAACCAATAAAACAATTTATGCCCTCGTTCAATTGAAGTTGTGCAAGTTCAATGTTTTTAAAATTAATGAGATGTAAATGTTTAAGATACATGCAAGCCTTTGTTTAAGCTCACAAATGTAATTATTCTCTAAGAAATAAAGCATCCGCAACCTTTGACTTTCACCAAAAATGCAGGCCAAAGCGTTTGTTAATTGATTCTGCTGACAATATTTTAACAAAACACCTAAAGAAATACGATTACGTATTTTGATTTTTTCACAAAACAACTACATTTGCGTAGCAATAAAAAATAAATAATTCATGTCGAATAAGGAAAAAGAATACGCCACGGAAACCAGCATGGAAAATGTTGAGCAAGCGTTAAGTAAAACGGAACAATTTATTGAGGATAATCAAAAGGTTCTTACCATTATCATGTTTGCCGTTATTATTGTAATCGGAGGATACTGGGGGGCTAAAAAATTATATTTCGCACCGCAAGAACAACAAGCACAAGTAGATATGTTTCAAGCTCAAAACTACTTTGAGAAAGACAGCTTTAACCTGGCTTTAAATGGTGACGGAATGAATCTTGGCTTTTTGGAAATTGTTGACGATTACGGAATGACCAAGCCGGGAAACCTGGCCAAATATTATGCAGGTGTATCCTATCTGCATTTAGGTCAATTTGATGATGCCATTGAATTTTTGAGCAGCTTTTCGAGTGACGACGAGTTGTTAGATGCGACAGCAAAAGGTGCTCTTGGCGATGCATACCTCGAAAAAGGCGATGTGGATGCTGCCATCAGCCATTATAAAGGTGCCGCTGATATCAACAACAGTATTGTGGCCCCTACCTATCTTTTAAAATTGGGATTGGTTTACGAAGAACAGAAGGAATACGGCCAGGCATTGGAAGCATACCAAAAAATAAAGGACGATTTCAAAACAGCCATGGAAGCCAGAAACATCGACAAGTACATTACCAGAGCGCAAATTTTAGCAAGCAAATAATTCAAGAAATAAAAATAAATGATGAAAGAGGTTGCCGGTTTTGGTAACCTCTTTTACATTTGTACCCTAAAATTGATTTTATGGCAACAAGTTTGAAAAACCTGTCGGACTACGACAAAAGCAAAATGCCTTCCGCTGCAAACATGAAATTTGGCATTGTGGTGGCTGAATGGAACGAGGAAATTACCGAAGCGCTATACGATGGGGCATACAATACCTTAATTGACAATGGGGCCAATCCTGATAACATTATCAAAAAATATGTTCCCGGTAGCTTTGAGCTTACAAAAGGTGCCAAATATATGGCCGATTACACCGACGTGGATGCCGTCATTTGCCTGGGTTGTGTTATCCAGGGCGACACGCCACATTTC
The DNA here is from genome assembly GCF_050589685.1 of Saccharicrinis sp. 156. NCBI lineage: Bacteria > Pseudomonadati > Bacteroidota > Bacteroidia > Marinilabiliales > Marinilabiliaceae > Saccharicrinis > Saccharicrinis sp. 156. The sequence continues at coordinate 122,941 of NZ_JBNGOS010000019.1, read as the reverse complement.
GATTTTGTATGTGATGGTGTAACGCAAGGTATCACTCAATTAAATTTAGATTATCCCATACCGTTTATTTTCGGGCTTATTACAACCCTAAACTTACAACAAGCCAAGGACAGAGCTGGTGGAAAGCATGGCAACAAAGGTGATGAAGGAGCAATTACCGCCATAAAAATGGTAGATATGGGTTGGAGTTTAAAAAAATAAATTCTAGATTTGAACGCGCATTGGGGGAGATACCAAAGCGGCCAACTGGGACGGACTGTAACTCCGTTGTCTTACGACTTCGCAGGTTCGAATCCTGCTCTCCCCACTTAAAATCGGAAGACGTTCGATTTATATGAAATATGCCAATGTGGCTCTCGAAAACAAACGAACCGAAGATTTGTATTTTAAGGAAGTGGCCCAAGCATTGCATTCAAGGGGTAAATGGCAGCATAAAAGTGGCCATCGCCCATAACAAAGCACAGGCGAAAGTAGCTCAGCTGATAGAGCATCAGCCTTCCAAGCTGAGGGTCGCGGGTTTGATCCCCGTCTTTCGCTCATTCAAAAGCCATTCGACTTCGTTCGGATGGCTTTTTTTATGTGGTATCAGTACCCCATAGATACACGCTAAAATTTGAAAACTAGCATTGCCTGCGGAGAATCCATTATGGAATCCTTCCAACTAAAACAACATGGCATTAATCTTTTTTCTTGTTTCTGCGTTAAAACATATATCATGCAAGATAAATCGACTAGTTATGCCTTTTGACAAAGAAAGAAAATTAAATGAGTTATTTACCAACTTTAAACGTACGGACAAATTTTATGCTGAATTTAAGTTGGAATTCAAATCGGTGATAATGGATGTTATTTTGGATTATTATCCCGAATTTAAGCAAAAGGATGTTCTGAACGATATGATGGGCCATTATGCAACCGAAGTTTTGAGTGCGACGGAGTCCGTATTGGACAAAGACAAAAACTATCCTGAGGAAAGAAAAATTGAAGAGTTGGGGTACATGGACAGGCTTTTAAACAAGGAACAGGTTATCGCCAGGCAAAGCGCTTTTTCCGAAACCGTACATCAAAAAGTTAAGGAGCTAATTGTTGCACATTACCCCAACATAGTAGACTTGTCCACATATGGGTTTAGATTGCTCGAAAGAAATATGAAGATGCATTTGATTGGTTTTATTTCGCAATTTTTATCGTTTGTAAAATAGTAGCCTAATTTTATTATTTTTGCGCTTTCTACAACCCGAATAACAAGGAAAGTACATGAAATTAAAAAAGTTATTACCCGAACTGGCTACAGGAATTATAAATGAGGGCCTCGACAAAACACCCAGACAGATTCAAACAGATGCCATTCCTAAAATTAAATCCGGTGCTGATGTAATTCTGATATCACCAAAAGATTCGGGTAAAACCACAGCCCTTGTTATTGGAACCATCCAGCAATTGAAAAAGCCGTTTGAAGAGGCACCCCGCGCCATCATTATCACGTCAACTAAAGAAAAAGCATTTGAAATCGAAGAACAGATAGCGCTGCTTGGCAAACAGTGCAATCTAAGGACTTTTGTAGCTTTTGACAAGGGTATCATTCAGTATCAGAAAGATGAAATTTACGATGGTCTGGATGTATTAATTTGCACGCCCAAACGCCTGACCGAACTGGTTAACATCAACGGTGTTCCCATGACCAAAATAAGCCTTATTATTATGGACGATGCCGACACGCTTATCACAAACAGTTCCCACTCCATTATTTATCGCATTGGCGATGGCGTAAAAAAAGCGCAGATAATTATTGCAGCCGACAAATGGCACAATAAATTCGACGATCTGTCGGACAGAATATTAAAAAACCCTATCATTATCGAAAACAAATAAAAGGATTCAAGTTCTGAAAGAAAAAACAATGTATTGAATTACCGCAAATAGCGATAACTACAGTGCAGAAACTTTTACCTCTACAAACTTGTAATATTATACCTGCAAAACATATAAAAAAAATGTGTTACCAATCAGATGATTGGCGTCTAAACAAAAAAGAAATACATTTTCACCTAAAACAAAAGAACTAAAACCACACGATGCACAACTTAGTCTGATCATGTATATCCATACTGGTCAATACATTAATAGTGTCCAACACTGGTTAGCCACTTGGCAAAGTTTGATTTTGGCTACTGAAATTTTAGCTAAACTTAACCGCTGTGGGGACCGTAATTATTCCGGTAAATAATTAGTATATTACCTCCCATATTCTGCTGAAAAATGGCAGAATATGGGAGGTGAGGTACCTAAAGTTAAGCTTTTGGAATGGTAAAACATTGACATTATTCGTACATTGTTAATGTAAAATACGACACATAAATGGAAGAATATTATACCCTAATTAAAATTGGCATAGTTGTTTTAGCAGCCCTAATAATTAACCTTATATTACGAAGAGTGATTAAACTTTTGACGACCAAATACGCCAAAAGAGTTTCAGCCGATGCCACCTCGTTTTCGTTCCTTAAAAATTCTGTAGGGTTCATCATATTTAGTGTAGTCATCATTTATATTATCCAATATATACCGGGATTAAAAAATATTGGGACTGCTTTATTTGCCGGTGCAGGTATTTTTGCTGCCATTGTTGGTTTTGCAGCCCAAAAAGCGTTTGGAAATATAATAAGCGGTATATTTATACTGATATTTCGTCCTTTTAGGGTGGGTGATACGGTGTATATTGGTAACATATACCGAGGTATTGTTGAGGAGATAACATTAAGACATATTGTAATTCGGGATTACGAAAACAGGAGAATTATTATACCCAATGGAATTATCAGTGAAGAAACCATAGTAAACAGTTCCATCTCGGATATTTCCATCAAAAAGCATATTGAATTCCGCATAGATTTTAATTCTGACATCGATAAAGCGCTGGAGATATTGAAGGAAGAGGCAGAAAAGCATCCATTGACAGTGGATGCCAGAACCGCTGAACAAATTGAAAAGGGCTCGCCTAAAGTAATGGTCAGGATCGTAACCATTGAAGAGTATGCCTATCGACTGCGGGCTTGGGTTTGGGCCAAGGATAACGATGATGCGTTCATTATATCCTGTGACTTAAACTATTCAATACCCAAACTATTTAGAGAGAATGGCATTTCGATACCCTATCCTCACCAAGAGGTTATAATAAAAAAACAGCTTGATAAATTTGGAAAGTAACTCATATGATGGAAGAAATTAAAAACGTTTTAGATTATACCATACTTAATTTGGGCAATACGCAATTAAAAGTTTTTACGCTATTTATAATAATTGCCATTTATTTTGTCACTAGGCTTATTCTTAGAATCATAAAAAAGGCTTTATGGCAAAAACGATTATTTAGTAAGCTTGACGATGGAACTGCCTACGCCATATTTAAAATCATCAAATATATAGTTTGGCTTATTGCCATCGGTTTCTTTTTGGAATCCATGGGCATTAAATTAACTTTACTTATAGCCGGTTCAGCTGCTCTGTTGGTTGGGGTAGGTCTTGGTTTACAACAAACCTTTAACGATGTTATTTCCGGAATCATCTTATTATCGGAGCGTTCCATCAAACTAGGTGATATTTTGGAAATTGATGGTGACATCGTTAAGGTTCAAATTATTGGAATTAGAACATCGAAAGGATTAAACCGGGACGAAATAACGGTGATCATCCCCAATTCCCTGATTACAACAAACAAAGTAATCAACTGGAGTCATCAGTCAAAGAAAACCAGGTTTAAAATAAATATTGGCGTTAGCTATGGAAGTGACATTGAGTTGGTGATAAAAACCCTGGAAGCCAGCGTTTTAGCTCATCCCGACATATTCAACAAGAACTTGATAGAAGCCAGACTGATTGATTTTGGATCGTCATCCATTGATTTTCAGGTCCTGTTTTTTAGCGAGAATATATTTGAAATAGAAAGAGTCAAAAGCGATATCAGAAGAATTATTCATGCCAAACTGAAGGAAAATGGCATAACTATCCCATTCCCTCAAATGGATTTACATTTAAAATCAAAAGAATTTTAATAAAATGAAAATAGCGCTTATTTATAATAAAGATTTAACGGGTGTAATTAACACGTTGGGCATGCAGAATAAAGAGTTTTATTCTGAGGCGAATGTAAAACGGGTAGCCGAAAGCCTTGAAAAAGCCGGGCATAATGTACATATTTTAGATGGAAACATGTACATCATTGAACGTCTGCAACATTATATGCCCAGGGTTATTGATGGTGAGCATATGGGAATGGTGTTTAATATGGCCTATGGTATTCAAGGTGAAAGCAGATATACGCACATCCCTTCCATGCTGGAAATGCTAGGAATTCCTTACGTGGGCTCGACACCTTCGGGACATGCTTTGGCATTAGATAAAGTAATGACAAAAATTGTTTGGCAAAACCACCGGTTGCCAACGCCCGATTTTTGGGTTTTCAGCAGTGTTGAGGACGACTTTTCAACGGTTCATTATCCAGTAATTGTTAAACCCAAAATGGAAAGCGTTTCTTTTGGGCTCAAGGTGGTTTACAACCAAGAAGATTTAAAAGAAGCCGTTAATTTTATTGTAACGGAATTTCAGCAACAAGCTTTAGTGGAGGAGTTTATTCGTGGAAGAGAATTTTGTGTTGGTCTGCTCGGAAACAACCCGGTTGAAGCCTTTCCTGTTTTGGAAATAGACCTGGAGGGTGACCCTGATGCCATTCAAACGGTGGGTGATAAAAAAGGAAAACCACGCCAAAAAGTCTGTCCGGCCAATATATCTCCGGAACTGGCCGACAGAATGCAAAAATTCAGTATTGAATCCTTTAAAGCTTTAGGTTTAAGAGATTTCGCCCGGGTTGACATACGCTTGGACGAAGAAGACAATATATATTTGTTAGAAATTAACTCCATGGCAAGCCTTGGGGTTTCCGGCTCTTATCCCCATGCGGCAAAAGTAGCAGGTTACGATTATCAGAAATTGGTTAATCGAATGCTGGACGTTGCTGCGATTAGATATTTTGGTGGCATGCGACCTATCGAAGGAGAGGCATCTTCAAAGAAACTTCCTTTACACAGTCGTCTTCGCACTTTTATCCGAAGTAGAAACGACCAGGCAGAGACATTGTTGGAGAAACTGGTTAATATCAACACATATGTTCGTAACGTAAGTGGTATCAACCAGGCCATTAATTTAATAAAAACAGAATTAGCACCTATTGGTTTTACGCAAGAGGTTTTTCCGAACCTTGAAGTGGGCAACGTGGTTTATTTCTCAAATTCTTATAAAGAAGAAGTTGATTGGCTCTTAATATTGTCTGTTGATGACCAACAAAAACTGGAAGAACAGGAATCTTTTTATGCAACAGAACACAAGTTATACGGTACTGGTGTATGGGAAAACAAAGGTGGTATTGTAACAACATTACTGGCATTGCAGGCTTTAAGGTTTAGCCGCTTATTAAAAAAACTTAAAATTGGAGTTATAGTTATTCCTGATACTAATATCGGCGGTAAGTTCTCACGAGAAGTGTTAAATACTAAAGCAGCAAAAGCAAGGCACATTATTGCTTTGCATGGAGGAAATGATGAAGGAAGTGTTATTACCAGCCGCTCAGGTAGTACCAATTACGTTTACGATGTTAAATTGGTTGACAATACAGCTGAGAATGTGGCAAAAGTATCGGCCCTATTTTATAAAACTTTGGCATCTATTGTGGATATCTCAAAGAATAACCCGGATGTGGTATTAGCCCCATACAACACCAGTTTTAAATCAAATATCTTTAAAGGTTTTGCCAGCGGCTCCTCTAAAATAAGTGTTCGCTTTAACCACAAAGAAGAGTATGAAGCGATTGACCAAAAAGTCAGTAAATTGGTAACCCCTACAAAGAATCAGTTAAAAATGTATAGCAGTCAGTTGCAAGGCGGGGTTTCAAGGCTTCCGATGCCCGAATCTGAAGATAGCAAAAGGGTATTCAATATCTTGCGGAAATTGTCAAAACTAAGCGATGTGAATATTAAAAAAGAACACCGTTGGAGCTCGTCTAACATTTGTAATGTAGTAAAAGGTTGCCCTAAAATTGACGGACTGGGACCCACAGGCGGTTACGATAAAAAATGGGCTGAGTACATATACAGAAATAGTATTACGGACAGAGCTTTGCTTTTGGCTCTTTTGTTAAATGAAAAACTATAAAATTGGATTCGTATTCCCATGGGCTATAATGGCCTATGGGAATACCATTGAAAACAGTTATTATTCGTGAATAAGTATCGTTAATTATTTACACTCCATCATACCCTATGCAAGTTTGTCAGCTAAAGAGGTCATTATGACATTATTACTCCCCTTCCCTCTGTCAAAATTACTGACGAATCATATCCTCTCTTTTATACTCAAAAAACTAAATATTTGTAAATCAGCAAAAACACTAAAACAGCGTAAGAGGTTACTGTAAATTGGCATTCTGTTTGAAAAATCCTCAATGAGTTTATAAAAATTTGTTGAACTAAAATTTTTGGAGGATTAACGCTATGACACTTGCAAAATTATCAAACAACTGGTTCCCATCAGTTCCTTCAATTTTCGATAGGTTTTTTGATGGCGAATTAATGGATTGGAATAGGACCAACTATTCCAGCACAGACACTACCTTACCTGCGGTAAACGTTAAAGAAAACAACAATGAGTTTTTAATTGACGTTGCTGCTCCGGGGTTATCTAAAGAAGACTTCAAATTAAACTATGACAACGGTCGCTTGACTATTTCATCTGAAAAGAAAAATGAATTTGAAGAAAAAGAGGGCGAAAAGATCACAAGACGTGAATATAGTTACCAGTCGTTCCAACGCTCATTCACCGTTTCTGAAAATGTAGTTGACGCGGAAAAAATTGGAGCCAATTACGAAAACGGGATCCTTCACATCACACTTCCTAAACGTGAGGAAGTTAAGCCCAAACCCGCAAAACAAATTAAGATTGTGTAATTGATAATGGGCAGGCCATCCCTGCCCTGTTTTATTAATCTTAAATTTCTTGTTAAGAAATGAGCCATTGTATTGTTTCCTCATACGGGTAAATCAATATTGGCAAGTTTCTCCAATAACTTAGAAACTAAAACTTAAATGAGATGAAAACAATTATATGTAATAGCATTTACCCTTGGTTCAACCCATTGTTTGAGTTTTGTGTCTTTGAGCCATTCATTAAATATGAGAATGCGGTAACGGAGGAGGTTTCACAAACTCCTGATGCTTACAAAATTAAATATTCCGTTCCCGGTTTAAAAAAAAGAGACTTAAATATTTGTGTACAGGACAAGATTCTAACTGTTAAAGGCGCTTTTAAAAAAGGTAAATCGTGGTGGAATAATAAAGAAAACAAGACAATAGAACACCACTTTTTAAAAAACACAAGGTTGTCAGTTGATATGGATATTGATAAAATAAAAGCTAAACTGAAAGATGGAGTTTTAAATATTGAAATACCTAAAAAAGAAAAATTTATAAGCTACCGGGAAATTCCGGTATCAGGCAAATCCGAAACAATAAAGGCTATTGATACCGAAAGGAATAAGGCCACAAGCATTATTAAGAATTTTAAGCAACAAATTGGAAGTCTATTTAAAAAATCAGCATAGTGGCAGTGCTTATATCCAGCTGTTTAAACGGCTAATCAATGGAAATCATTAATACAAATACTTATAAATATACATAAAAAGCCAGACGAAACACTGGAAAAAACAATGCAACAAAAAAAAAGAGACTTGTGGTTTAGTTCACTAAATAGTCATCAATAAAAACTATTTATTAAAAGGAGGGCAACGTAATGAAACGATTTAGTTTATTATTAATTGCAGCAGTTTTAGGCAGCGCCCTTACAATAGGTACTTTTCAGTTTATAGGAACGAAAACAAGTAAAACTGTTAAAGTTGAACATATTTCCGGTACCCCAGTTGTTGGCGCTGCTTATTCGGTAAATAAAAATGGCGAAATAGTACCGTTAGAGTTTACGGAAGTGGCAAAAAAAGTAATGCCTGCGGTTGTACATATTAAATCAACACAGGTTCAAAACGTTCAGAACTACAATTATCGTCAATATCCTGATCGGTTTAGGGATTTTTTTCAAGATGATATGTTCAAACATTTTTTTGGACCTGACTTTAAATTTGATTCACCACAACCCCAAAACAGAGGACCTCAAACAAGGGTAGGAACAGGTTCCGGGGTCATCATCAATGCCGATGGTTATGTTGTAACAAATAATCATGTTATTGCTAATGCGGACGACATTGAGGTTACCTTGGATGACAATCGGGTGTTTAAAGCGAAAATAATCGGTACAGACTCTTCCACTGATTTGGCGCTGCTACAAATAAAAGAAAAGGATTTACCATACTTACCACTTGTAAACTCAGATGAAGTGCAAGTTGGGGAATGGGTGTTGGCAGTAGGGAATCCTTTTAATTTAAATTCAACTGTAACGGCCGGAATCATTAGTGCCACAGGGCGAAATATAAATATTTTAAGGGATCAAAGTGCCATTGAATCTTTTATTCAAACAGATGCGGCCATCAATCCCGGTAATAGCGGAGGCGCCCTGGTAAACCTTCATGGCGGTTTGATTGGCATTAATACCGCTATTGCGAGCCCTACCGGAGCTTATGCAGGATATGGCTTTGCTGTTCCGGCGAATATTGTTTCCAAAGTGATTGATGATTTGCTCAAATATGGAATGGTGCAAAGAGGTTATCTGGGATTAATAATTCGCAGCGTCGACGGTAACCTCGCCAAAGAAAAAGACCTTTATGTGACTGAAGGTGTTTTTGTGGACAGCATTGCGAAGAATAGTGCAGCCGGAGAAGCCGGAATTAAAGTTGGTGATGTGATTTCAAAAGTAGATGATATTCAAGTAAATGCTTCTGCTAAATTACTTGAAATTATAGGAAGACATCATCCGGGAGATAAAGTGGCACTCGAAGTTGACCGGAAAGGTAAGAAACTGGAATTCCTGGTCACACTGCGAAATCAAGAGGGAAAAACAAAGCTGAATGAACGGGATGCCAAAAAAATACTGGATGTATTAGGGGTAGAGTTAGAAGAGATAGATAAAACAACCGCCAACAAACTTGGTATAGATAGTGGATTGAGGATTACAAAGTTATTCGCCGGAAAATTAAAGAGGCATACCGATGTACGAGTTGGTTTTATTATTACAAAAGTGGATGGAGAACCTTACAAGTCGATTAAGGAACTTGTAAAATACCTTGAAAACAAAAAAGGTGGTGTTATGATGGAAGGTGTCTATGAGGATTATCCGGGGACTTATTATTACGCCTTTGGGTTGTAGCCAACTTAAGTAATAGTTCGCAGTAAAATTTTAAAAGATGTGTGAAATAAAAATATCCGGGTTTTGCTTTTAAGGTTGAATTCTATTTTAAACGATGACCAGCCTGCTCTTACTAAGGCAAGGCTATATTAAGCCAATACCTGCAAAGCATTTCCCGGGTATGTATGAGTTGTATCCTTTCTGGATTCGCTTAAGCACATCACCCCTTTGGCTACCTGCTTCACACCAATGCGTGAGATATTAAATGAGGATTAACCCTTAAACCAGAATCATTAAAGAAAGTCAAAATTTAATGCTTGAGGATTTAAGGATTAAACCGGCTTTTTAACCGTTAATTCTAATTATTTAAACTTTAACGCTTTCTCTTTTTCTCCCAGTCTTGTATATACGGCATACAGCATCTTTTTCAAATTAGGATCCTGTTTAACTTGGTATGCTTTTAACAGGTAACCCTCCGCTTCCCGATAAATGACTTTAGCTTCCTCCAGCGATTTATGATAGTTTGAGTAATCAACCCGTGTTGGCTTTGCTATTGCTTCGTATGCTTTTTTCTTTTTAGCATATACCTTGTTCCCTTTTTCGAAAAGAATATGACCCAGCCGCATATTCGCTGACGTGTATTCCGCATCCTTGTCCAGTGCTAATTTATAAGCTTCAACAGCTTGATCAATGTCACCTTGGCTTTGGTAGGCCACTCCCATATAATACTTGTACTTTGGAGAATCCGGGAACCATTGTCCCATTTTTTCGGATGAAATCAATAGTTTATCGTACTGTTTAGTTTTTAGATAATGTGAACTTAGTGCTTTCTCAACATCCACTTTAAACTCGGGAAAATATTTTACTTTTTCCATCAATGCCCATTCATGCATTTCATGGTTTTTCATCTCTTTGGTTAAAGATATAGCCTTGTCATAAATGGACAATTCAAGTACCTTATAATTGAGAGCCTTTTTATAATGCTTCAGCGCTTCCCGAACATTACCTGTCTCTTCTAAACAAATACCGGCGTATCCATAAGCTTCTGCGAGCTGCACAGAGTCGCCTATTTCTGTTGCAAAGGCATCTTTATATTTCGATAAAGCCTCGCTGTAGTTTTGTTCCAACACTAAACTTTTTGCTGTATTGAATATCGCGTTTGCCTCTTGTGCCACCACTTGCCATGTCGAAATTATGACAAGTATAGCCAATATCATTTTTCTTAGGTTATTCATCTTTTTACATTTTCTTTCAAAGGTCATACAACCTGCATGAAACCATTAATTTACAAGGTTTTGGTATTGATTACACTGCCGATTACTGATAAGCCATCATTTCCCCTTCGTCCATTCTTTTCAAGCGCAACAATGCTTCCATAAAATAGTAATCGGCATAAATAATTGGTACGTCAATTTCGGAATTTCGAGGATGGTTTCCCGTTGAATGCAACAAAATAGCATTATTGGTTTCCCTGCTCCAATATTTATCAGACGAAAGAGTTGACAAAAGCGTTTCAGCGGCATTCTTATATTTGTGCGCTAATTCTCTTTCTTCTACCTGGTTGGAAAGCTCTAACATACCACAAGCAGCAATTGCGGCAGCCGATGCATCTTTGGGGGCTTTGGGAATGCGTGGGTCGTCAAAATCCCAAAAAGGGATACCGTCTTCAGGCATACGTTCCAGAAAATGATCTGCCAGTTTTTTGGAGGTCTCCAGAAAGTCTTTCCGTCCCGTTTCGCGGCTGGCAATGGCAAAGCCATAAATACCCCAGGTTTGTCCGCGTGCCCACATAGATTCATCGGCATAACCCTGATGTGTGTGTCCCTTAATAAATTCACCTGTTTCCTTGTCAAAATCCCCTACATGGTAAACGGCATTATCCGAGCGAACTATATTTTTCATGGTCACTTCGGCGTGACTCTCTGCCATTTGATATAATTGTTGACCGCCCCCGTTTTTGGATGCCCAGAACAACAATTCCAGATTCATCATATTATCGATGATGGTATTATGCGAATACTCTTTTTTGCGAGGCCAGGAATGAATAGTACCTACATGAGGATTATAAAGCGTTGCCAAGGTATCCGCGGCAGCCAACATCACCTCCTTGTAGGCCTTATTTCCGGTCAATCGGTAACCGTTGCCAAAACTACAATACACCTGAAAACCTATATCATGATCGTAAGCCTTGTTAAAGGCAATGTATTTAATAGGTTCGGTAAATTTTTTAGCTTGCTTTAATATTTCCTCATTACCCGTATACTCATAGGCATACCAAAGTACGCCCGGATAGAAACCGCTGGTCCAATCTTTTACCCCCACATAATTCCATTCCTTTTTACCCGGATCAATGTTTCGGGGGAATGAATCTGCATACTGGGTTTGACCTATACTTTTTGTAACCTGCTCAAGGCAATAATCCAACGAAACCTTTGTATCGAATTCTTGAGGGGTTGTACAACTAATCATAAGCGCGACAAGTACCAATTGACTTAAAATTAATAGTTTTCTCATTTTAATATTTTAATAATGTGTATCTACTGCAATTCCTTAATGCCATACACAGGTTGTTTTTTACATTTTACAATTTTTATTGTAACGAAAGTAGATAAAACCCAAAAATGAAGATAGGGAAAGCATACCAAACAATGCAATGTTTGTTGCATGGTTGCGTATGTCACTCAAGCACAAAGCATTCAGTACTATTTGCCACATACACACCATATTCATCTCAGTGTTTCTTTTTTAGTGCCTTGGAAATGGATTTTTCGAACAAAAGTCCCATCATTTGGTAACCCTTGTAATTGGGATGTACCCCATCCGGAGAAAACTCTTTTTTTAAACCTTTGTGTTCGTTCGCCATTGGCGTGTGGCAGTCAATATAGGAAAGCTTGTTTTTTTTTGCGTAAGCTTTCAGCAGTTTATTGAGTTCGATAACCTTTTCCGCAGGTTTTATTTCCTTTCTCCATTTGTATTGCACAACCGGCAAAACAGAACACAACACAACCTCTATTTGATTGGCTTTGGCCAATTCAACCATTGAAAATATATTGCCTGCTATCTCCTTTATCGTAATGGGGCCTTTATTTTGCGCTATATCGTTGGTTCCGGCTAAAATGACGACCACCTTAGGCTGAAGCTCAATAACATCTGCTCGAAAACGAAGCAACATTTGCGATGTCACCTGTCCGCTGATACCCCTATTAATATAAGGTTTACCTTTCCAGAACATAGAATCTCGGGAGCCCCATTTTTCGGTTATGGAGTTGCCCATAAAAACCACTCTCTGCTCTTTTTTTGCTGGAACTTTGAGCATGGCGTTTTCTTTCCGGTAACGATTCAAATTAGCCCAATCGGTTTCTTGTGCAGACAAAACGTTTGGCATGAGCAAAGTTAGCAATAGAAATACCGCATTTAAACTTTTCATAACTTATTAATTAATTTGCTGAATAAGAAGTACATTCCAAGCCGCAATTTCTCTATTAATAGTAAGTTTCCCATCCTTATCTGCAATAATGATTTCTGTTTTCAAGTTATTTGCATAATCCTTCATCACTTTTATTTGCTCACGCGTTGGAGGCTCCGGCTTTCCCATTTTTTCCCAATAGTTATAAATATTCCCGTGGTCTTTATCCAGTGTTTCTATTTTAAACTGGGTTCCGGGTTTTAAATCAGTCATGGTAACATTTAGCTGACGCGATTTTCCTTCCTCATATTTCTCAATTTTCTTAATGCTTGCCGGAACTGCCTGGTAATGATCTTCAGGATAGTTATAGGCTAGCGCAACCACTTTTCCGTTACCTGATTTGCGGCTTACGAACAAGAAATCGTTCTTAAACAGTTTTTCGTCACCCAATTGATGCAGCATTTTGTATGCATGATAAGTAGGTTTTACCAACCCCTGGTAGTTGATCATACCGAAACCGCCATGAAAAATACTTGCTCCTCCTCCTTTCTCTTCAAAAATATCAGTGAAGATCCAAAATGCCAACGAGTTGGTTAAACCGATACAATCCAGGTTAACCTTTGTGATGTACGCGGCGGGAGGAAGAAAATCGTGCATGGCGTCCCTACTGTTAGGACTGGTATTCCACTCTGTCAAATGAATTTCAGCATCAGGGTAAGCGCTGTTAGCAATTACTTCGTTTAACCATTTAATGTCAATCATGGTAGAATTTACAAAACGAGAAAAATCTTTTCCTTTACCTGTTCTGGGATCCAACGGGTAATCGGTAGGATAAGGGTGTGTGGTGACAAAATCTACCGGAAGATTCTCTTTTTTACAATATTCAAGGAAGTCTTCTATCCAAACGCCACGCCACGCCAAATCGTTGATGTTTTCAGCTGTAAACGTTTTGGTAAATCCCTTGGTGTCTTCCCGTTCGCCTTTATAGCGATCATCAGCCACAAAGTTACTTGTTGAAGGACCGCCTACCTTCAACAGACTATCCACAGAGCGTACTGCTTTTACAGATGCCTTATACAAGTCGAAATATTGCGATTTTGTTCCATCAAAAAAAGCTCTGCACAAGTTTGGTTCATTCCAAACCTCAAAATACCAGGTACGTACTTCATCCATCCCATATCTATCCACACAGTGTTGGGTAAAAGTTTTTACCAGATCATGCCATTTCCCTAAATACCCTTCTCCGGGAGTCGTGTACGCTTTCCACCAGAATACGGTCTGAGAATTTTCAGCCGCCATGGTTTTTGGAAAATAACTCAGCTCAACAAAAGGACGAACATCCAGCTCGAGCATGCGATCAAACACATCATCGATATATTGCCAGTTGTAGGTAGTTTTACCTCTTTCTGTAACAATTGGAAACATATCATCGTGAAATAAGCCATGGAATCGCACTGTTTCGAAACCACAGGTCTGATGAACCAGTTCAAGCTGTTCGAGCCAGCCTGCCCTTAAAGCTTCGTTGGCCCGACCTGCACCAACACATTTACTCCAAAAATGATCGAATTTTTCACCTTCAGATGTGGCACTTATAGTTACGTTATTTTGAGCACTTACCAGTTGAGTAAGCACCATAACTATTAAAATAAAAATATTCTTCAATTGCATTTAATAATTTTTTAGTCATGATAAACAATAAAGCTAAGTTAAGTATGCTGAAATTATCCGTATGAAGAATTTATCTCAAAGAGTAGTAAATATGTTGCATTCGCGGTTTACCTTAACGTAAACAACTACCTCCTTAAACAAAGAACCTTTTTTTTCTGAACCCACCTGAATGTTAACCCAATATTTCCCTTTTATATCTCCATTATAAATACAACAATAGCAAGGAGATATCTCTTTTCGGTTGTTTCCGGTTAAAATTATCAGAGATCCGTCTTTCGGGATTTGAAAAATTCATTCATGTCAGGCCGATTCAGCTGTCCCGATTGCTAGCATGATAGAAAATCTTACAAGGCTGTTTTTCAATAAGGTTTTGGTTTTGGTCAACGAATTGGCATTTAAATGAAGCTATTTGACAATTGTGGATTAAATACCAAAAAGTTAGAATACAATTTAATCACTGCCTGTGATATGAAACAGGAACTTATCTTAATGAAACATTCAAGACAACTACTTACAGAAAAATAATGGAATGAAATCCCGGATATAATTAATCCCAAACTACTGTATTCTTATCTTTGTCAGAGTTAAGAATACTAATTTTACCTTTTAGTTAAAAGAGAGTGGCACCAATAAAAATGACAAAACAGATATGAAGACAGCAAATATCTTTTCGATAGCACTACTAATTTCAGCTTTATTCTCCCAATCTATAGTAAGTCAAAAAAATAAGGTTGACAAGCAAAAAACAAATGTAATTTTACTAATGGCAGATGATTTAGGATGGGGAGATGTTGGTTTTAACGGCAATAAAAAAATTATTACCCCACATTTAGACGACATGTCGGATGATGGTATCCGTTTTACGGATTTTTACGCTGCGGCCCCACTTTGCTCACCGACAAGGGCCAGTTGTTTAACCGGTCGCAGTCCTTTCCGTCAGGGAATATTTGCTGCGCATACTGGTGCCATGCGGCATGCAGAAAAAACCATTGCCGAAGTGCTAAAAAATGAAGGTTATCAAACCGGTTTCTTCGGCAAATGGCACCTGGGATGGATAGAATCAGAAAAAGTTGAGTCAAGAGGTTATTATTCGCCACCATGGCAACACGGTTACGATGAAACATTCGCTACTAAAAGCGCTGTTCCCACCTGGAACCCAACTAAGACACCTGCGGGGTGGAACAGCTGGGGAAGTATGGATGATGGTTCGTGGGGTGGATCGATATATGTTCACAACGGTGTACCAGCAAAGGAAAATTTAGAGGGTGACGATAGCCGTATTATCATGGACAGGGCCATCCCTTTTATTGAAAAATCGATTAATGAGGGAAAACCGTTTTTTGCTACTATCTGGTTTCACGCACCACATGAACCGGTAGTTGCCGGTCCCGAGTATTTAGCTAAATATACCAATCTGCCGGAAGACCAAAAACACTTGTATGGCTGCATTACTGCCATGGACGAACAAATAGGCCGTTTAAGAACATTTTTACAAGAACAAGGAATTGAAGAAAACACGGTACTTTTCTTTTGCAGCGATAACGGCCCTGCCGATCCTCAGGCCAAAGCAGGTATAGCATCTGCCGGACCGTATCGCGGACACAAACATCAGATGTGGGAAGGCGGTCTTCGTGTACCATCTCTAATATTATGGCCTGAGCATATCAATGGCGGACAGGTTACCAATTTCCAGGCCAATACCAACGATTACTTTCCTACTATTCTGGATATGCTTAATATCCCTGTTCATACTAAAATTCCTTTAGACGGAATAAGCTTAGTTCCTGTTTTAAAAGGAATAACAGCTAAACGAAACAAAAGTATGGCCTTTGGCTATAAGCGCATTTATAAAAACACGGAATTATTTGCATTATTAAACGGTAAATACAAAATCTGTATTCCGGATAAAGGCAAAGATATGATGCTTTTTAATTTGGAAGAAGATCCTTCGGAATCGCATGACCTGGCAAGTGAAATGCCGGAATTATTTGAAAGGATGAAAGCAGCACTTCAGGAAACGAAAGAATCGTGGAAAGACAGTCGCGAAGGGAAAGATTATCAATGGTAAATGATTTTTTGGCAGGAGTATAAAATAAAACTGCTTACCCCCATCCTCACACCATTTTTCAACGGCCATAGCTTTGCAGTGTTCCCGCTAAAGTAATAGCGACAAGTGATCGGCGAAGGATTTGGTGTGGTACCCTCCCCTATCTCAGGTATTCGGGGAAGAGCCATTTGCATGGAGCTTTAATTTGAATAGTTAGTGAAAATATTACAACCAAATGAAAAACAATAAACTTCTATCTCTAATTGCACTATTCGTTTCCTGTTCTTTCAACCATAAAATGAATCGATATAGTCGGAAAACGATTATATCATGGTTGATGCCAAAGTAAATGATAAAGAAGGATCAAACACACTGTAATGGCAACCGACTCAGAATTTTACAATGAGGCAGTCGCCAGAACCGGGGGAGCTATGAAAAATGGTACTCTAAAAGAAATCCTGTTACGCAAAACAACTACTTCAAAACAAGGCGTTTTACGGAGTTGCTCATACTCTCCTGAGCGGTGCAATGCCTCGTATCAGCAACTCCTTGTTTTATGGTATTTTAAATGCTCATTACATATCTCTAATACATATCCGGGTTTAATCACTTGCTCATCAACAACTAATTCGCTTTTTTTCATGCCGACAATTCGTTTGTTTTTTGCAAAGGAAACACCGGTAACAAAAAAATAACTTTGATGAAAGACTACCGACTATTCATCATCAAAAACCTGTTCCAGTTTAATATAATCAATTGCAAATTGTCCCTTTGAAGGTTTCCAGTTGCTCTTGAAAATACGTACTAAGTTATCTCCGGCTTTTAATTCTACAATACCAAAATCAATTTCGGTAAAGGTTTCTGATGGTGGAAAAACAAAACCTCTATATTGATGACTATTTATCAACACATTGTGGTTTGATTCTCCAGCAGGGGAAGCATATCGTACTTTAAAACGATATTTAGACGGTTTTGCTACTTGAGCCAAAATTGATACATGGTCGTAGGGATTATCAAAATTTGTAACATATCCTCTACCACTGTAATCTTTTATATATGTATCAACAATTACATTGTATAAGTCGCCACCGGCAGCAAAGCCGTTTTCAGCTTCTAACTTGAGTGTTGTTTTTGTACGCTTTGCATTAGCCAAACCTTCTTTTGAAGGAACAATGGGAATAATATTTCCCTCTTTGTCATACCTAAGGTAATCTGCCATTACGCAGCGTGTTTCACTTAATCCGCCGGATAACCAAGCGCTGTGGTAAAACATGATATCTTTTCCTCTATAAGTCACAATACCTCCATGGTTGGTGCCACTTTGACCTTCAAAATCATCGATAAAACAACCTTTATATTCGTATGGTCCTAAGGGTTTATCGGCCACGCCATAAAACATCTTTTCAGGCCATCGGCGTGGAGTAAGGCCGGGGTAAGTCAGGTAATACTTTCCTTTATATTTATGAACCCAGGGACCCTCAAACACATACTTTAACTGGGGCTTTAGGTCTACTTCTGTTTCTGGTTTAATAGACATTAAATCATCGTTCAATTCAGCGCCGTAGCACTGACGGTCGTGCCCCCAAAAAAGATATGGAGTACCCTGCCCGTCCGGCAGGCGGGCATCGTCATCGATAAAAATAGCAGGATCCTGACCAAATTCCACTCCTTTAATATAACCTAAGTCGGTAAAAGGTCCTTCGGGACGGTCACTACGGGCAACCCCGGTTCTAAAAAGTCCGATACCGGCTTCTTTCATGCAATATATAAGGTAGTATTTTCCCCGGTAATAGGCCGCATCCATGGCCCAGGCATGACTCTCTGCCCAATCTACATTTTCTAAATGTAATATACGGCCATGGTCTGTCCAATTGACCATGTCGGTAGTAGAAAAGGCATGATAGCCAGTCATTCCGTAATGGTTATTAGAACCGGGTTCATCATGGCTGGTATAAACCCAAAGGCGATCGTCGTTTGGCCAAACATGGGGTGAAGGATCGGCTGTAAAAACATGGGTAAAAACAGGGTTTTGCGCAGAACCAACCGTTAGCACAAAACACATACTAAGTAGCAGAAATATTTTCTTCATGGTAATAAATTTCTTACAAAACAGCTAAGTCGCAAAAAAATAAATATATCTTCTCTAGCACTTCGCGTTTTTGCCGTTATAATTTTTTTTAGGTCTTTACTTTTTCACCATAATGATGGTTTGTCCAGCTTCGGTTTCAATATCGTACAAATAAGTATCTTTTAAATCAAAACCTTTTAATTCAGCTTTTTTTGAAATGATTGGCTCTTGAATATCCGGAACCTGATAGAATTGGTTTTTGTTCTTACCCTTGGCAATGGTAAGTGCTTTGCCTCCTTCGGTTGTTAACTCAGAATAGGAACGGATTCTGCAATTACCCCCTAAATTGGACTTGATAACAGCTTTTACGATCTCGCCGTTATTCCATTCCAACGATTCAATTTCGAATCCTCCACGAGCACGCAGTCCCGTTACGCTTCCAGTAAGCCAAACATCGGGCAATGCAGGAATTAAATGGATAGCTCCATCATGACTCTGCATCATCATTTCCGTTAAACCGGAAGTAAACCCAAAGTTTCCATCAATTTGAAAAGGTGGGTGGGCGTCTAACATGTTGCCATAAGTACCGCCACCTCGAGTGCCGGGAACACCAACCAATTTAATTTGGTCGGTCATCATTTTGTAAGCATGGTTACCATCTAATAACCGTGCCCACTGGTTAATCTTCCAGTTCATCGACCAACCGGTAGACGGGTCTCCCCGGTATATCAACACATTCTTTGCAGCTTCTGCCAGTTCCGGTGTACGGTAAGGTGAAAAATGATTGGAAGGATGCATCCCATATAAATGCGAAATATGACGGTGCTTATCTTCCGGATCGTCCCAATCGTGAATCCATTCCTGAATTTGCCCGTGCTGACCTATTTGGTTTGGTGCCAGTTTTGGCAAGGTGGCTTCGATTTCCTTAACAAGTTCAGCATCTTCATTTAATAACTTAGCTGCCTCGGCCGTTTTGGTCAACATATCAAAAATCAATTGATTGTCCATAGTAGTTGCATAGGCAATATTGACCATTTTTGGCATATGAGCAGGTCTGTTTTCGGGCGAAGTGGAAGGTGCAAAAATCAGCCACCCATTTTCAGGTTCAGGTGTTAAGAAGCTAAGACAGAACTCAGCAGAACCTTTCATGGCAGGATACACCTCACGTAAATATTCCAGATCGCCATTGTACAGGTATTTCTCCCATAAGTGTTGACTCAGCCACATTCCTCCGCTAGGCCACATACCCCAGGTAGCCCCATCAACCGGGCCGCAAATACGCCACAAATCGGTATTATGGTGACATACCCAACCTTCTGCTCCATACATATCGCGAGCTGTTTTTTGACCGGCTACCGATAATTCTTTTACCAACTCAATCAAGGGTTCGTGGGTCTCGCTCAGGTTGGTTGGTTCCGCAGGCCAGTAATTCATCTCGGTATTGATATTTACCGTATAAGCACTTTTCCATGGAGGAGTAAGCTCGTTACACCATATCCCCTGCAAATTACCTGCCTGTCCTCCGGGTTGAGAAGAACATATCAACAAGTAACGTCCATACTGATAATAAAGAGCTGCTAAAGCCGGATCATTTCCTACAGCAAATTGCTTAATACGCACATTGGTTGGGTTCTTGATAGAATCTGTAACACCCAAATTAAGCGATACCCTGTTGAAATATTTTTGGTATAAAGAAGAATGGCCTGATTTTAATTGGCCATAATCTTTCTTTTCAGCCTTGGCCAAATACTCTTTCGCTCGTTGGTGCTCATTAGCACTAACATCTTTGTAATTTACAAAATTGGTTGCTATGGATAAATACAGCGTAGCACTATTGGCTCCATCTAAAACCAGGGTGCTATCAGTAGCAGATAGCCAACCTCCCTCAGGCACTATTTTTAATCTTGATTCGAATTTTACACGACCTTCGATAGGCTTAGCATTTTCAGGTGTTCTTTTACTTTTTAGGTCTGCACCTTTTCCGGTCATAGTAAGTATGTCGTTACCTTCTGTTTTCACCTCAACCACAGAAGGTGCAGGGCGATCCATGCCGGCAAAAAAACTGATTTTACCTTTCTCGCTAGCTGTTAACCTGATAACAATCACCTGGTCGGCAAAAGAGGTAAATACTTCTCTTTGATACTGAACACCATCTACCGTGTAAGAAGTTCGGTTGACTGCATCTTCAATATCTAATTCACGGTAGTAATTAGAATAATCATCGTGATTGTTGAAGTTTAACCTCAAGTTACCAACGGTTTCATAGTTCATCCCATGTGAAGTTTTTGAAATAATCTTCGCATTGGCCAGGTTGTGCGCTTCCTTATACTTACCATCGAAAAGTAACTGACGAATCTCTTGCAAAATACCTTTTGCTTCCGGATTATCATTTCTATGTGGACCTCCGGCCCACAGGGTTCCTTCGTTTAATTGGATATTTTCCTTGTCGGGTCTACCGAACACCATGGCTCCCAATCGACCGTTACCAATAGGCAATGCTTCGTTCCAGTCTGCTGCCGGGGCATCATACCAGAGCTTAAGATTACTATTTTGTCTTTCAGCTGTATTGCACCCGCCGATTAATAAGGTAAACATGCATACCGAAATCAAGCAGAATTTACCATGTTGAGATAATCTTTTCATTTTTTTTATTTTGTAATTATTATTAGCTCAATAATTTATACTTTCTTGTTGATCCTCTATTAAATTATTTTACTGTTGTAAAAAGCGATGAAGGCAAACCCTCTTTGTTATATAAATTTACACCCTCCGGGTTTGAAGACCAGGCATAACGAACCTCTGCGGGATATAAGATTTCCGGATGAGATACTTCAACTTTATTTTTACCAATAATCTTTGCTTGCGCCCATTTCCACTTTCTATCCAACCCGCAAATCTGGAAACGTTTTAAAGGTTCATTTACGGCCACAGTTGGTTCCATCAAGTGTTTTTTGCCTACCATTAAGCCAGAACCGGCATGGTTAAAAGTTATAATTACTTTATTATCCTTAATCTTTGAGGTCTTGTAAATAGGGCCACTGCAAACTATTTTTTTTCCATAGGCTTTATTCAATGCCCACAAGGACAGTCTTTTTCCTACATCCATCTTGTTTTTAGGATGAATATCTTTTGCTTCTCCAATATCATTTAACACGGCCATTCCCGAATTTGGTATTTCCATTGCCCGTCGCATCTGATCCTGCACGGTTACCCAGCCATCAACCTCTTCAAGAGGATCTGCATTTGGATCTTTATAATTGGCCAGCTGACAATAATAGAAATATAACTTCTCCTGATCCCAAGCTTTACGCCAACCATTGACCATGGCAGACAGTCGCATGGCATATTGCTCCGGTAAGTTATTTCCGTTGCTCTCGCCCTGATACCAGATGGCTCCCTTTATAGCAAAAGGAACTACCGTGTGAATCATTCCATTATACAAGGTTGAAGCGGTTTGTTTATTCCTATCAGGATGTTCTGGTTTAGGAGGCTTTCTCGGCTCGTTTTCACCCTTCTGTTTGGCCTCCTGCGCTTTCAATTTCCAATTAGCCATCTCTTGCTCAAATTCTTTATTCACTTTTTCCTGGTCCCAGTTAGCCAAAGCTTGCTGATAGCTATCTATCTCATTCTTGTAAAACGATTTAAGTGTTTCATTGATTTGATAAGAATGCATCGGTATCCAAGGTTCCACTTTTGTACCGCCCAGATTACAAGCTATAATTGCCACAGGCACATTCAATTCACGACGTAATTCGCGGGCAAAGAAATAAGCTGTCCCACAAAATTCATGTACAGGTCCTTTTACGGCTTTAGACCATGTTCCTTTACCCAGGTACTTTTCTTTGAGAACACTACAGTCCTTACCTACTCTAAACTGACGTAATAAAGTATCGTTTGCATTAGCCTCTTCTTTTCTTAAATATTCTACTAATGGCTCATATTTAGGCTCTTTGGCTTTCCCAATCAACATCCTAAAAGGACGATACATATTGGATTGTCCGCCGGCAAACCAAACCTCTCCCACCAACACATCCGTAATTTCCACGGCTGCACTGTCACCATTCAACAACGCAGAGATCGTCATGGTTTTAGAAACAGCCGATGCCTTCAACGGACTAAGAACCACCTGCCAGCGGCCATTTGCATTTACTTTAACGCTGTTTGTTTGGCCCGCAAAAGAAACTTCAACCGTTGCACCTGCATCAGAGGTTCCCCAAACCGGTACTTCCTGGCCTTGCTGCACCACCATGTGATCGTTGAATATTGCCGGCATGGTTAATTCCACAGCCGAACAAATTCCGGTAAGCAATAATCCGAGTATAATCGATATTAACCTGTTCATGTTATGTTACAAATTTATAGTTTTATCCATGCCCGAAACAGGCAACAAGAACTTTATTTTAAATAAGGCTCTTCCCCCTGAATGGATTCTATGATTCTCAACGCTTTATTAATTTCGCCTTTTGATCCCCTTAAAAGAAGCGATACAGCTCCCTCTGCACCGCCAATTCCACCGGAACCATAATGTATGACTTCCAGTTCCGCAAACTGCTTTATGGCTTCGATTTCGGTAAATAACTCTCCTTTAACACTCCAAAGCCACGGTGTCTTTCGATCTACTTTTTCGTGTTCTATTTTGCTATACCTGCTCATTAGATCAATATTCCCGGAAGATTCCTTTTCTAGTCCTGCCGGAATAATAAAGCGAAGTTTCTTTTCTTGTACAAAAGGGTAAATATTTCCAGTAGTTCCACCGGTTGGATGACCAATCAGTATGGCAGCCTGTCCTTTTTGATGATTGATGATATTAGCTCCTTTTATTATGATATCACCTTCTTTCATTTCCGGCAATATTTCTTGATAGTCAATGTCGGATATCGTTCCGTTTACAAAAACCAATTCATTGCGCTTTTTACTTCTATCCACTTTTTTATCCGATTTGGCAGGACTGATATACCCATACACGTATTCCCCGCTGTTTAGGGAGTCCTTGATCATTTCTTCGGCTACATATGTGTTGGTTGTTCCTTTGGTCAGAATAATCTTACCGTTTCTCAAGCGTTCCTTTACTGGCGGGTACACCACCAGTCCCTTTGCAATCAGACGTTTGCTTTCAGCCACGGTTAAGGACACCCATGTTTGATGCGTTCCTGCTTTTAACCCAACAGGAGACTCAACTATCGTCTGATTCTTTTGTGTTTGTTCAATTATAACATTCGTATCACTTGATTGAAGAAAATCAAAACGGTTTATTTTTATTACCAAAATGAGCAAGGTAACAGCCAAAACCAGACTTAGAATTTTATCACTCTTCATAAGTTATCATTAAATCAAAATGTTATTATTTATTTACGAATCCATTCCAGCATAAATCCGACAGGACAAAAGAACCTGCACCAGGCTTTGGGAATAAACATTGCCAGCACCAGAAAGAATGAGGCGAACCCAATAACCCAAAGGCTCACTTTTGTTATGGAAAATATGGTGAATGGCTCTATTAATGTTAAATCATATGAGTATCCTGTCCATAAACTCACCAATAAAACCAAAAATATTCTCTCCCTCAAAGGCTTCAGAATTTTTGTTCCCCTGGGCGAAATCCGAATCTTTTTTGAACACGCTTTCCCGCATAGTTCCTGCACTGCCCCATAAGGACACACCCATGAACAATAAAAAGCTTTACCAAAAACGATTGGGATTACACTCGCCGAGGCCACCAGAATAATCATGATCAACTGGAGCTGCCAGTTAACGCCTCCCGATAACCAATTTATGATCTGAACAAACGAGATCAGCCTTCCTAGCCAGAAACCAAAAACAAGTACTGTTAACAATTGCAGTACAGTTCTGTATTTCATCATTTTTTGAGGAAGAAAGCAGGCAATGACAAGGACGACCAAGAGCAGCAAGGAAACAATATTCTCGACCTTCCAAAAATTAATCTTTGGCTTAACCTGAATTGTTGCAGCTGAATTTTGTACTCCCGAAATAATAGCATGACTCGTAATTGTGGCTCCGGCAACGGCGTCAACCGGTAAACTTTTTATTTGATTGCGTTGAAGACCGTTCCATTTTTTTAGAATGCCTTTTTTTACCGCATCAGCCAGATAATTTTCACTTTCATAATTCTCTCCCAACAGAATACCGCATATCGTATCATTAACATCAGTAAAAGTTATAACAGGCACACGACCTCCATAGCCATGTTCTCCTTTATAAGTAAAAGCATAACCTATTAATACATCTGAATGATTGAAAATATTAAACTGAAAATTGTTTACCCTTTTCATGGCATCTACATTAGGGAAAAAGCTTTTACAATCTTCAGGCTCAAGCCCAACGATATATTCTTTACTTACTTTATCTTTTAAAGAAATTCCAAATACACGTCCTCTCCAAGCCCCGGCAGAAAGTAGTAATAATCCGATTAAAACGAGGTTAATTACGGATTTAAGAATGCTATCCCAAGATTTAATTTTCATATTAATAAATTAGCCTGCAAGATATTTACTCTTCGTTAATAACTTTAATCAATTGTACATTATTATCTTTTTCACAAGCTATTAAATAAAATCCATTTGCATACTCACTAAAATCAAGTTCTGCTTTAACATCAAAAACATTTACACTTATTAAATCTAATTTACTGCCTATTAAATTATAAATTGCAATACGCCCATACCCCCCCTGTCCAAGCATTACTTGCGCTTTATTTTTTAACAGATTTGGAAATACACGAATATTTTCCGCTTTGTGATCTTCAATTCCTATGTGATACTCTGTTACCAACAATGATAATTCAGGAGCACTAGAACCTTCTTTTGAGTGGAAGTCAATCCCGTTTCCTGTGAAATTAGCGCATTTAAATAAGCTGCCTCAACATCGGATTTAAAAGCATTTGAATTCTCTTCTTTTTCAGTAACCACTGTAAACTTACCCCTTCTTCCCTGATGCCACTAACTCAACGGTCAATTATTCATACAATATTACTCCCTTAAATTATAACTCAACATTTGATCGGTATCGGAAGATCCGCCAACAAAAACATTAAACCTGCCCGCTTCTACTTTTTGTTGCATATCAATACCGGTAAATGACATGTTATCAGGCGTTATATTAAATTTGATTGTTTGTGTTTCTCCAGGCTTAAGCGTAACTTTTTCAAATCCTTTTAGGGCTCGAATTGGTTGCAGTACCGTGGCATATTCATCTTGCAGGTATATCTGACACACTTCCTTTCCTGCAACATCTCCAACATTGGTAATATCCACGCTCACCTGGACCGAATCTCCAATACCTACTATCGTATCCGATATACTCAGGTTTGAATAACGAAATTGAGTATAACTCAAACCAAACCCAAAAGGAAATAAAGGTTGGTTTTTAGCGAACAGATATCCTTTTTTATAATTAATGTGCTTTTGGTAATAATAAGCTGGAAGCTGACCTACTGATTGGGGCACTGTAACCGTCAGTTTTCCCGAAGGGTTGACCTCTCCGAACAATATTTTTGCTATTGCTTCTTTTCCTCTTTCGCTTAAATCCCAACAATCGATAATGGCATCAGCCTTTTCTGCCATATCAACAATCGAAAGGGTTCGCCGGTGTTCCAAAATAACCACCACTTTTTTCCCTGTCTTTTTAAGTTCTTCCAATAATAAATTTTGTTGCCCTACGGGATTAAGTTCTGCCCGATCGCCATATTCGTCGGAAACAAAGTATGCCTCTTTGGCCGTTTTATGGTCCCCTCCTACAAACAACAAAACAACATCCGCTTTTTTTGCCAGTTGCACGGCCTCCTTGATCAATGGCTTATCTTCTTCTAAACTATAAAGGGTGGGCATTCGCACCGGCTTGCTGATTCCGCATCCTTTGGCATAACTCACTTTAACCCCCTCCGGAAGCTGATTTTTAATCGCGGTAATATTTTCTTTATCGGCATTGGGACCAATGACTGCAATATGCTTATAGGCCATAGGATGCATGGGTAGTGTTCTATTTTCATTCTTTAACAGTATTATGGATTCCAAATCGACTTCTAGCGCCAAATCCAACGTTTCTTTTGTTCTTGTTTTTTGCTGTGCCAAAGAAACATCTACATACGGGTTATCGAATAAACCTAACTTGAATTTTGTGAGTAACACCCGCCTTACGGCATCATCAATTAATTCCAGTAATTCCGGTTTATCCTCCACCATATTTTCCAATAAGGCATAACCATCATTTCCATATAAATCGATATCCATCCCTGCCTTAAGCGCCATTTCTGCAGCAGCTTCAAATGATTCAGCTACTTTCATAAAATGGTGAAGGCGCTCAATATCTGTGGCATCGGAAACCACGTATCCATCAAAGCCCCAGTAATTTTTTAAAGTGTCTGTAAGCAACTTTCGGTTGGCATGACTCGCAACTCCGTTTATATCGGCATGCGATGCCATAATACCCAACGTTTTAGCTTCTTTTACGGCAGCTTTAAAGGGAGGTAATATTTCGTCAACAAAACTTCGGGGGGACATTTGCATAGAAGCAAAGTTTTTTCCTCCTTGCACTTGTGCATATCCGGCAAAGTGCTTGGTTACGGCACCAATATGCGTGCTTTTTAAGCCCAGGTTATGGCCCTGCACACCTTTTACCGCGCTTACCACCATGCGAGAGGTCAGATAGGGGTCTTCGCCAAATGTTTCCGTCATACGACCAAAACGAGGATCCCTAACCAGGTCTGCCTCGGGAGAATGACACATATGAAGGCCACGTATCCGTGCTTCCCGGCCAAGTGCGTCCCACAGTTGCTTTACCAGCTCCGTATTAAACGACGAAGCCATGGTCAGTGGCCTGCTAAAATGTGTATTCCCTTTGGCTTCCACGCCATTATAACACTCTATAATAAACATCGCAGGAATACCGAAACGGTTGTGCTCTATTATATATTTCTGAAGTTTATTGCACAAAATAGCACCTTGCTTTGGATCATATGCAGTTCCTGCATTCTTAATGCCTGCAATTCCATTTTCGATATACTCTTTTGCCTCATCATTTACATCAAGTTCCCCTTCTTTATTAAGATGTATACGGTTACCGGAATGAAAAATACGCATCTGGCTGATCTTTTCCTGAAGGTTTAACTGACTCAAGAGGTTTTCGGCACGTTGGGCATCAGATAAATTACTGTTCTTATAGTCATTCGGATGAAAGTTGTTACATGCACCTAATCCAAGCAATACAATAAGCAACCCTATAATTGATTTTAAATTCATTTTGATTTTATATAATTAGATGATGGATTTAGTTTAGCACCTGCAAGAAAACTTACCTTTACTCAAGTCTTTAACAAGAAAGCCTCAAAAACAAGGCTTGTACAGCCAAGCCTGAAAAAACGGAGTCCCGAAATAGGTTTAGTAGGTTTTAATTGAAACAAAAACATACTCGGAATGCGTATTTTTAGGCCGGCGTAACGCAGTACTTGGGGTTTTCCTGCCGAAACTTATTTTATTTGGTTACCAATACCCTCGTCAATCACTTTACCTTTTGATTTTACCTTAACTCCTGAACTCTTAGGCGAGAGATAAACCGGATAATCAGTTAGGTTATTCAATTCAAAATCTGCCCCTTTAAAATTATTTTGGTGCGGAAAATTTCCGTTCAATAAACGAATGTTTCCTTTATCCCCACCAACCATTATGCGCAACCCATTTTCAACAGCTTCAGATGATCCTTTCAGGGTAATCTTATGACCACTCCCACCAATATATGCTACACTACCAGATCCGTTATAGTAGCCATTTTCAGCAGGTATGATGGTAATATCCGCATGGTAACCTTTGTCATTTCCATAAGTGCTCGCATAAACAGGCCCATAAGCACAATCGGCTTTACAATTAACCACATCGCCATTTCCTAAAGAATAGCCGTTTTCACATCCAATAACAATACAACCTTCAACATATTTCTTTCCGGTAGCATGGGCAACTGTTACGCCTGTGCGCATATTTTTAATGGTACAATTCAATATAGTAGGATTATCAGTTCCTCTCTTAATTATTTCGCCATCAATAATAGTAGTGCCCCCATTATACGCACGAATACCTGCTTCTCCCAGACTAAGCATATATCCGGCTGGCAGCCTATATCCCCAGGTAGTCATAAAATCAATATCGAATGCCGGACCTGATGTTTCTGCCAGCATATCATCTGTTTTACGCACGGCTCCTTCAATAACACAACCTTCGATGGTTGGGTAACTGGCCGCCTGCATAAACATACAATGTCCATATGATCGATGAATGATGGTACAGTTTTTTGCATGATTTCGTAAACCACGCACAAGAAAAGCAGAGTGTTTACGGTGGTTTATCATATTGTTCTTGCCTCCTTTACCAAAAGCATCGCCATAACCATATGGATAGGATCCTTTAACCGTCATGTGAAAGCCTTCAATAAGGTTATCTTTTCCATCCATACATACCCCTAATGCTCCTTTATTGGGTCCATCATACACCGAACCAACAT
The DNA here is from genome assembly GCF_050589685.1 of Saccharicrinis sp. 156. Lineage (NCBI taxonomy): Bacteria > Pseudomonadati > Bacteroidota > Bacteroidia > Marinilabiliales > Marinilabiliaceae > Saccharicrinis > Saccharicrinis sp. 156. Next base: position 93,910 of record NZ_JBNGOS010000019.1, on the reverse strand, counting down.
CTACCATGGTAAGATTTTTTAAAACATTGTTGTTACCGGTTACTACTACCTCATGCACCCTGTATTTTCCAAAACAATTAAATACAGCGGTTTCAATATTAAGGGTTACACCGGTAAAATCGTATGTACTGTTACTTCCCGAAAAAAGCAACAAAATCTTAGCCCTGTCTTCACAATCACTTGTTCCGTATGTTCCCCCCTTGATATCTTCCGTTGTAATTGAATAGGTTCCCGGTTTTAAAACCACATTCACATGGTCATCATCCAGGTATGGCAATAATTCTTTCAGTGAATTAACGGTTCTTGAAAAAGCCGAGGAATGCAAAGTGAAAAACATCAAGAGTAACAAAGTTAATATCTTACTTAATTTCATGTTATTTTGTTTTGTTTTGTTTAAAATCAATTTCATATAAAATATAATTAATAGTATCTAACCTTTATTTATGTTTTTATTTTTTCACACCTTATGTTAGTTTGAAATGATTAGAGCTTTTTTACAAGGTTCTGCCAATCGAAACTCCACCTGGTATATATTTTGTCTGTTCATATTACCGTTACGTTCAATATACGAACCATCCTGCCGGAACAAATGCATTTTGCCCGGTTTAAAGTAGGCTGTAACCGGAATTTTCACAACCACGGGTTGATCGCCTACAAGCATCAGGCTTTGCTTTGTTTTTTCAATGGAAACAGTTGCCGGCGTGGTCACGGCCAATATTTCCCATTCATTATATTTTTTTTACCACATTATCTGTTCCTTTATCAACAACCTCTACTTTGGGGCTTGACCTAAAGCCCAAAATAATACTGGAATAATCCAAAAAATATTTTTCATGCCTGTTGATTACAGTTTAATAAAATACTTAGCAAACCGATATTTGCTTCTCATACAATATCTTTTTTGCCTGCACTTACTATTTATAATACTTTGATAGGTTAACAATTACGCATTTTTACGTATTCATCGTCGGTATAAAATATTAAGTTCGGAAAAGAACAGAATGGCTTGTCCTTTATATTTAACTTGAAATAAATACCTACATTACCAAAATCACCTCGTATTTATCAAAAAGCACACCGTCAAGTAAAAAAAACTTAACAATGCGATGTACGATTGTATTTCTATATTTTACTTCTCAACTTCAAAACTTATCTTACTTACTTGATATTCTTCACCATTCTTATCTATTCCATGTACTATAATTTGATAGGTTCCAGGAATATCAGATGTGGAAAATGAATAATACTGTGTTAGCGCGTCATTAAAACTCAAATTTGAATCCCAAAAAAGGCAGTTTCTTCTGTCTGGGCTAATGCTATCTGCTGGATTTTCCGATTCAGCACCTATAACTTTTTTATTCTTGTCGAGTAATGCACATTTAAAAAACATCCCGTTTTTAGGTAACTCAACACCTGCCATATCGTTGTTCTTAGAAAAAACACTAATTATACCGCAATAGGCCTGATCACCTACTATATAACCACTATTAATTAATTCAATACGTTCAACTTTGGATGTAATAATATTTAAAAAAACATCCTCATCCGATATAGAAACATTGTCTACTAACAAAAGAAAAGGCTGAGAACGTAAACTATTTATTTGACCATTATTAGAGAATAAAGTCAGTTTTTCTTTTGCATTCTTTATTTCCGGTATTAGTTCATGGATAAAATCCTTAATACTCACAAGGTCTATGTATTCTTCTGTGTAAAAAGTTTTGTCAGGCTCACCAAAAAAACTTACCCCATCCTTTTCTACATTGGTATTATCAAGTTCGCTTACACTCTCAAACAACTGATTTATTTGTGCATTAATACAAATCTCCTCCGCGACAAGTTTCTCCTTTTCAGAAAGAGAGAACTCAACATGATTCAAATTTACCGCACGATTACAAAAATCCAAATCGATCTCTATAGTAAGATTCAAGTCATTCTTTTCTGCATTAATAAATAATTCATCAGCGCCAGTTTTATCCGGTACTTGCAAATAAAAACGACCTTTAATATCAGTATATACTATTTCAAAAACCGGATTTTTACCTAATAGTGCCAAACTAACCAATGCATTATCAACAGGTTGTTTATCTGTTGAATTCAGTACTGTTCCACTTATAGCCAGTCCATTTATCTCTGGCATAAAATAAGCATCCTCTCCTTCACCAGGGTTCTTATAGTTTTGGATTATACATGTTTCCGTCAAATTTTTGGCACCTTCTTTCACCACTGCAACACAATAATTGTTTACTTGGCCACTATTATTATCCGTTTTCAATTCAACATTAATTCTCTCACCTGGTAAATACTTCAACTTGTCCAGGTTAATTTCAAAGTTTGGAATTTCACTTACCTCACAATATTTTATAGAATCTTCGCTTCGTTTATGATTTTGATTTAATACCGGGCTGGTCGGATTTATAATCTTCACTTGTGAATAAGCATATGATTCAGTAGGATAATTCCTCATCCACCTCGTATATGCTTTTAAATAATAAATACCGGTCAACAAATTATTGGGGATTTGCACAGTCCCAACTGCTTTATTTCCATCGATAGGCCATTTTAATTGTTGAACTGGCATACCATCAGGTTTTATTAATTCAACATAAAGTACAGTACTAAATTCCCTATCTGAAACAATATTTTTACGATAATTAGCTTGTAGAAAGATATCTTCTCCTACCGCATAAATGGAACGGTCGGTAAATAAAGTGACCTCCTCATGAAGCCTATTCGACATTATTGGTATATGCGAAGGTTGTTTCACTTCTTGAGCAGCAGTTATTTTAAATAAACTCAATAGGAAAACAACGGTATATAAAATATGTGTGCTTTTATTCATTAGCTAAGTTTTATATCAATGATATATTTGAATTACTACTCAAAAAAATCTGGTTTAATCAATGATCCTCCCCCATAGGTACAATCAAAACAAATTGGAGATGCTATCATACCATTGACATCAAAATAAATTGGTTCATAAAGTGGTGGGTCATCCGGATCATATTCTTCGAGTTCACAATTTTCATTAAGCATTTCATTTAGCGGGCCTTTAAAATTTAATCGTTTTTCTGAGTATGAAGCTGCCCAAAAGAAACCTAAAACTACCTCATCCGCATCGTTCACGTTACAAATGTTACCCGTTACTGAACTTGGTTGGGTTTGATGTAAACCGCTTCCTTCTGAAACAATTACTTGTGTCTTACTCCAATAATCGTAAGCCGTCATGCTCATTGCATACTGCTTAACCAAAACACTATAGTTATAATTTAATTTGATGCCCGAAGCGTAGATTAGAGGAATTTTCTTTTTCTCATTAGATGATAAATTATCTGTTGATGCTGTATACAAATCCGACACTTCCTTTGTAGTATAACAAACCGATAAACTATCCGTAGGTTCTTCAAAATAAATACTGCCCGTGTAATCATCGGAATAACGCATTTCTGCTATTAAATATGGCGAATGATGTTCCCATGTTTCCTCCAATATCCATCGATAATAGCCAGTTGCACTTTCCTCTGCTTTTAGATCGGCATAATATTGCAAACCACTCTGACTTGTTAAGGATGATGATTGATATGCCTCCTCAATAAAATAGAGGCTATCCACAGGGCTACTTTCATAGAGCGTTTCGAAATCGGAGGCATACTCTTTTCCTTCTGGTGTGATAACGTTGATCATAAACTGACTTCCAAACGGCAGTGCCTCTGGCGGTATTTCAGCATGATAATTACCATCGCTTGCTTCTTCGTAGGTAAATTCCTCGCCCTCGGCATTGGTTGCCCACACAGTGCATCCAGATACCCAATTGATAGCACTTTCATTAAGAGAAGTTGATTTGGATACCAACACTGTTTGTATACTGTTGCCTTTAACAATACTTCCATCCACCACCAAAAACTCCGTATTACCCTGAATAGGCGGATTGTATACTTCAATACAACCGTATATCATCACACTCAATAGGAACACAGTTGCAGTCCGCAGCAACTTATAATTTCTTAAAAGTATGGAATGAAACACCATATTTTTAATGAGCTTATTGCGATATATTATTGATAAATACTTATTCTTTAGCATAGTTCCCAAATTTAAAATTCCATGATAGGCTGACGATAGGTTGTCCGAATATGGATAATTTATAAGCCTGCATATCGCCATTATTCGATTCGTAGTACACCGAATAGGCATTTTTTCGGCCGGTAACATTATAGATATTTAACGTCCAAAAGCTATGTATCGCTTTCTTTCGGCGTAAATTACCTTCCAGGTTTACCGATAAATCTACCCTAAAATAGTCCGGTATCCTATATCCATTACGATCAGAGTAATACAGTATCTCCTGACCGTTTGACTGATAAGATGTAATGGGGTATGTGATGGGTCTACCCGTACTATAATCAACAATGGTTGAAAAACTCAGGCGCATATTTGAACGTAATGTGGCGGTAAGATTAAAACTGTGTGGCCGGTCATAATTAGATGGATATGCCCTTCCGTTATTAATCGTCTCTGACGGCAAATCATTATCCACCTTAACCATTGATTTTGAATAAGTATAGGACATTCTTCCCGAGAACACACCACTTGGTTTTTTAAGCATAAATTCCAAACCTTCAACATCCTGATTCCCTTGCAGCAATAACATTTCAGTTGGGTCTCCCGAGAGAAAGTCCACACCATCCTTATACTCAACTATATTATTCATGTATTTTTTATACACTTCAACAGAGGCTTCGAGACCACTTTCGGGCATATTATGATAATAACCTATTGATAACTGATTGGAAACCGGTGGTTTTAAATGATAGTCGGCAAGCTTCCACATATCCGTTGGCGCCATAGCAATTGTATTGCTCAGCATAAATACATATTGCTTGTTTCTATTGTAAGAAGCCTTTACCGAATTGTTAATGCCTAGTTGATAATTAAGCGAAAGACGCGGTTCGAGGCTCGAATATGATTTTATTACCTCTCCTGAGCTATAAGACTTAGTTTCTTTGATATTATTTTCATCTATAGGTGAATCCGGGTAATATACATTTACATCCTTTGCTCCCAAATATGAAAACATACTGAATCGTAATCCGGCATTTATTTTCAACTTTGGTAACAGTGAAAACTCATCGCTGACATAAAGAGCCGATTCTACACCTCGTTCCTTACCCATTTCTATTGGAACTCGTGAAGATTCATTATTAAACGGTAAAACATCTCCTCTATCCTGATGATAGAATATGGAGTTTACTCCAAATGAAATCAAGTGGTCTTTCTTTGTATTATAAATCAGGTCTGCCCTTAACTCTGAATGGTTCAGCTTAAACTCCCGCGTATAAGCTTCTGACGGATTGTCTTTGCCATTGTGTTTGTTCAGATATTGGCTATGTACCAAAGATACATCACCATTTAGTGAGGAAGAGAACAAATGTTTCCAATTGACTGAAACGCCTGTATTTTCATAATAGTAATCATCGGTTGAAGCCAGTGAAAATTCATCCTTACTCCTATAGAAAAATGTTTTTAAAGAGTTCTTTTGGTTAATCTCTGTATTAAAAGATGCGCTTAAATCATAAAAGGCTGCATTACTATTTTGAATATCAATATCGTCAATCTTTGATAACAACCAGTCTGAGTATGTACCTCTGTAGTTTAGCACAAAGGTGCTTTTATCTTTCTTTATAGGTCCCTCTACAGCCATGTGTCCGGTAACAAAACTAATCCCCCCTTTTCCATAGAGTTCCTTTTTATTACCACTACGTGTATTAATATCAAATATGGAAGATAAACGACCTCCATATTTTGCGGGTATATTACTTTTATATAAAGAAAAAGCGTTCACTACATCAGAACTAAACGCCGAAAAGAAACCAAAAAGGTGCGATGTGTTATATATGGGAATTTTATTGATATAAAACATGTTTTGGTCGGCCGTTCCCCCTCTCACATTCAATCCGGAAGACCCTTCACCGGCACTTTGAACTCCGGGAAGCATTTGCGCTATTTTCAGGATATCCTGCTCTCCCATTACAACCGGAATATTTTTAATGCTTTTACTTGTCATGCGCTCAAATCCCATCTGCATTCCGGTCACATTATTGTTGGCTCCAACCACTACCTTTACTTCCTTAATACTAAAATTCTCCTTTTCCATCGCTATGGAAAAAGCTCCATCAGAATATACATCAAGATAAAACTTCTTTTCTTTCATTGACATTGACCGGGCAACTATTTCATATTCTCCCTGCTTTAATATTAAATTAAAGTAACCGTCGATATCAGTTGCCGCCCCAATATCCTCATTTTCGATATAAACCGTAGCACCTATTAAAGCATGCCCTGTTTCCTGATCGGTTATTTTTCCGCGAATCGCACATCTTTTGCCATTCGTGAACCTTTTTCCTTCACCTACTTTAATGACAGTTGGGCTGATGAACTTCTTTCCTTCAATATAGTTTTTCTCTGCTTCAGTATATTCATCATCCGTTTCGGTAATAGTTGATTGGTATAAATTAATTTTTGAAAAATAATCGGGAAGTTTTTCTACAATTCTTTCCCCGGGGTATATGATGATGTTTCTTTGTTTATCGATATAAAAGTTTAAGCCTTTTTTTTGAAGGATGTCATTTAACACCTTTGAAAGCTCCAAATTCACCCCGAAAACACTGACCTCTAAATCTTTAACCCATACATCATTATATTGGATATGATATAAAGTTTGCTTTTCAACCACGGTAACAAACTCACTAAATGTGGCATTTTTTAATGAAACCGAAAGCGTCACTAAATCCTTTTGCCCATAAACAAAAGAACTTACTATGGTTAGCAGAAAAATTAAGGTGTTTTTTTGCATAAAATCTGTTTATTAACTTTGATGTGATACCGATTGTATAATGAATTTTCCTGTTTTAACCGTTTTTCGATATCTTTTCACAAAAAGCAAGCAGGTTTGCCATGTCGGTTCCCGTTAATTTGTATTGTTTTATATCGTGTTCATTTATATACTTTGATATCTGCTTTTTATGCTCCGGGAAAAGTTTTATCAATGTTTTTTTCCCTTTAAAGATATAGTGAGTCCCATTTGTTATCAGGTAGAATTTTTTCTTCTGTTCGGAAAACTTATGTGCCATAAACGAGACTTTATGAGCAGACTCAGACCGATCTTTTTCCCAATAACACAAACAACTCATATCTCCATTATATATTTCTTCATAAAAGCAATTTCCTTTTCCATTCAAATTGCACTTCTTAAATTGGTGACCATCAATAACAAACTCTGAAATAAAATCTACCGGAGGCATATACGATGTCTTATAGTTGGAGTTTTTATTCCTTTGAACTAATAATGTCTGATCCCATACATTATATTTTAGCTTTAAATCTTCAAATTTTAAATTATGAATTACTATATGTCCTTTTTTATACTCATCCTGATTAAAATAGGGATGTCCGAGGTCGTTCACATAAATATTTTCAAAGAACTTACCGCTCACCAATACATCTCCCGTTCCGTATTTTTGACCTACAGCCTGAAATAAGTCCTCTCCCGGAGCCAACTCAGCCATATAATGTTGACCTAACAAATCAATAGGTGAAACATATATACACAAAAGAAACAGCCAATTTTTAACTATATATTTCAACCACATAATTCTTTTTTTTATATTCTTTATCACGTTAACTCAAATAAGAAACCTATATTCCTATTCGTTATTACAATCAGTATTTGCATGTAAAAAATACCTAACCATAATACTTCTCTTAAACGAATGCAATCGATTGCGCACCATATGAAATCAAAGTACAAACTTTTTAATGTCTCTAGCCTTGAGTTCACTACGCTCGTTAACACCTTTCATTGATATACCATTATTCTTGTACGGGGTCAGTTGGGACATCGAATGCTAACTTCATTGTAAAAGTGATATAAGTTTTTATCTATATCTTACACAATTACAAAGTTTATATATGTTCCCTCTATAATCCTATCATCTGGAATTTATCCCCATAAATCATGCGCCTCATAAAACCCTTCTCTGTCTAGGTGTACATATAAAGTTATACTCCCCTCAATAAAATCTCTACTCCCAAACAAAATTAGAAGCACTAACGCTAACACTTGGAGGGTCCGCCCCATTCTCCTGTACTTCTGTTAAATCCCATAGTTTACCTAAAAATATTGTCCCAGTTGAGGTAACTGTATTTGCCATATTAATACTTGTAACACCTACAACTTTATAAGTGCCACAAGTAACAGATATTACCGCATTTCCAATCATAAAACAGATGGAACTTCTAATGATGCAATTCCAAGACATTGAGAAAATGTTTAATCCCCTACAGTAATACAATTTGATAATCCACCTACTGTTGAATAACCTATACCGTTAGCAAAAACATTACTTCATGTGGTAACTATCTTATCGAGATTAATGCTTGTTAAACTAGGTTTATCTCTAAAAGAATGATCTCCTAATGTAAGAACAGTTGATTGTAAATTGGCTCTTTCTAACGCATTATTACAAGCATCACCCGAACCCTTGTTAAATTCGACATCAACAATTACACACCCCTTACCGAAACGCTTACTTTTTTTTGCAGTATCAGTTTCATGCCGCTGGACATTGTTGCTATAGCAACAATGTTAAAGGTTTTATCCAATATTGCTCCTTTGGGAACCTGATAATTAAACATCCCGGTTTTTCCGGAATTAGAATTACATAAGGTTAAGTTTTTATGGAAATATTTTCCCTCGATCAGTTTCCCTTCATAAAACTCTACATTTTTAATTCTTTTAGCACCTTCCCCAACCAACGAAGCTTTTAACTTATACATGTTAGCAGATCTGATTTCATCAATTTTTTGTATGCTCAAAGCAGGTTGCTCACGTTCTTTCCCGAGATTGGTATACTCTTTTAAGCCCGTACCAACCATACCTCCTTTGTAGTAATATTCGGCTGTTAAGTTTCCACTACGGTCGTACCTTTTACAAGTACCGTTTAAGTTGCCACTTTTGTATTCCTGTTCTTTCCATATCTTTCCATTAGAATGGTAGGTATATCGACTACCTTCTTTTTTGTTGTTTACATAGTTTATTTTTTCGTACACATTCCCTGTCTTTGAGTAACGAATACTAACACCGTGTCTGACCGTTTCACCCTTTTCGTTTTTCATAAGTGAAACTTTCCATTCCACCGGAGAAGAAGGATCGTTGTTAAAATGTTTTTTTTGGATAAAAGTTCCATCCGGATTTGCCGCTGCACTTTTTTTTGTGGTTTCTTTCTGAGATCCCAAAAATTCACATCCCGTCAGGAAAAGTGTAACGGTTAATAAAGCTATTGCTAATTTCATATTATAATAATTTAATAGTTATCCTGTTTTGAATCAATTTTGTACCACATTATCTGTTCCTTTATCAACAACCTCTGCTATAGGGCTTGTTACTGTGCATCCTGATGAGTATTTGGTGAGTTCTACAGGCACACTAGTTTCATTTATTAATTGTATTGCGGATGCATTGTGTTTGCTTTGAAGCTCCGACTCTGTGCTATTTGTTTCATTATATCTATATCCTACGTAACCAATTTTCATTGGCATGGTGTACATGCTCATGTCCTCGGTAGCAGTAATTTTTATTTTATGATTTGAACCCGATATTTCCATAAAACTATGGGTTCCCATAACTGATTCAGCGGAGATCAATTCCAATTCAATATCCGCATTTTTCTTATTGCTATATGGAATACTCAATATAGGCCCAAATGCTGCATCTACTTTACAGTTTCGCACAACTGAGTTTGAAGGTACACTGTAACCGTGATCGCAACGCGTTACCACACAATCCGTAACAGTAGCACCATCACTGGATATTGTAAGGGTAATACCTCCCCGCATTTTATCCACCACACAATTCTCAACTGTTATTTTGCCCGTACGCCTGCTCACACCATTAACATCGGTTCCATCCAGATATGCACGAATACCGTCTTCTGTAAGGCTTAGCATTTCACCTTTGGGGATATCGGAGCCTTCGTACCAATCAGGGTACATTCTTTTAAAATCATGGTCGAATGCGGGACCACTGGTTTCTTCGTATATTTCATCGGTTAAACGCAAAGCTCCTTCCATATTTACATTTCGGATAACCGTGTTTTGCGCGCCATGAATATGTATACCATGCCCAAAGGCAAATACCTTGAACATGCATCCATCTACCCATACATTATCTCCCAAGATGGACATTGCTGAATGTTTATACAAAGCAACAGCAGATCCTGATCCTTTACCATACATATCCCCATATCCATAGGGTGAAGAACCGCGTATGATAATCTCACATCCAAAAAATGAGATATTATTTCCATGAACTTCAAATTCCGCAAGGCTCTTGTAAGGCCTGTCTTCACCTGTATTTTCGAAATGCCCACCGTTAAAAATCAAGTTGCTGCCATCTATTCGATAGGTGGCAAACTCGTGCGTACTTCCGGGTCCCATGTTTCTGAGCACGGATGTTGGAATGATAATTCTTACATCATTAAAATTAAACTCATTGTTAGATCCGCTAAAATGAAAAATAGTTTTAGGATCATCAGGCATATGATCTTTCACCACATATTCGCCTGGCAGCATATTAATTACCCTACCAGACATTTGACCGGCCAATCTAAGTTCTTCGATACTAGCTACAGTAATCGAATCAGAAGTTGGTGCTTTTTGTTCCTGAGTTAAACTTCCACCGTCTGCTACTTTTTTCAGAGCAGAAACTGCAGGATAATCAGTGTCTAACAATATTGTTTGCGCTTGACTTAAAACACAAAATAATAATAAAAAAATCCAAAAAATATTTTTCATGCCTGTTGATTACTGTTAAACAATATACTTAGCAAAACCTTTATTTGGTTCTCATGTAATATCCTTTTTGTCCGAACTTTCTATTTGAAATTCTGATATAGCCGCATGAGTATGCGTTTTTACATATTCATCGTCGGTATACAATATCACGTGATACAAGCTCAAGCTCGCCAGGAAACAGAATGTCTTCTTCTCCTTTGTATTTAACTTAAAATGAATACCTGGATAATCACCTGGCAATATAGAAATTTCATTAGCTCCATTAGGCCAGCTTTATTATATATACTTATTACCATTGTATGATAAATATAGAATACAGGCCAATAATTCCATTCCAAAATAATTCCTCATATTATTCCTTGATTAAATATGTTATTCTCCGCACTATATCTTTATAAAACGGATGTAATTACCATCCATCCCTAACAAATACACGCCATTGCTTAGGTAGGAAATATCTATTATTTGTCCATGATAACCGGGTATCTGACTCACTGCATTTCCAAGGACATCCAGTATCTCGAGATCCCCTATATAATTATTAATCCTTAAATTATTTTTCGCTGGGTTAGGAAATACATTAAACTCTTTCTCCTCGGTTGTAAAAACACCAATATCCGAATCCTTGCTAACCGTATTATTTTTAAATCCCAGGGACATTCCCTTTGTGTTACCTTGATTTACTGAGAAATAGGTTACACCTATCACAAAATAATGAGTGCCATTCGATTGAGGTACGATATTATCGACCACTAATTCGGAATCGGTAGTGTTACTATATATTTTATTACCAATACCTAAATTATCCTGTAACAAATCGGGATGAAAATCTTTAGCACTGCCTTCTACCAATTTTAGTTGGAGTTTTGCATAACCTGACGGCATGAATGTTTCGTTATCTATACCAAAAACGTGTTGATTAAAATTGTACGTTTCAGAAGTATTCAATTCTAAATCAGGACTTATCAAATAAACAGCATCGATATCCGACACCTTGCCCAAATCCAGTTTTGTATAAATATTGATACCCTGTTCCGATACAACCGACCATGGGTTTTCAATGTCCCATACTGAGTGACAGAAAGTATAACTTTGACTTTCACTGCCAATTTCTACACTTTCAAAATCATTACCAGCACTATTCAAGCGCATTAAGTTTGTTGGTCCATCTATAATATGATAAGCACTTTGTGAATTCAATAATGTGCTGATACCAATTACATATAGTACTATTAACCACCTCTTATTCATCTGTTAAAATTTATTTTCATCGGTCAGTTAACCCGCACCGCAGCACTGCGGGGAAATCTCAAACATATTAGATTCCCGAAAAACGGGACAGACTATCTGCTGAGTATAATTTAGGATAATCAAATTTGCATGCTCATTTCATCTTATAGATTTTCAATAATTTACATGATAAAAATACATGTAAATACCTAAATAAAGTAGGGTGATTGTTGCGTGTTTTATAATTATTGTTGCGAACTATATAGTAGGTGGTATGCAACCTTTTTAAGCTAGTGATGAGCATAGATAACTAAAAGTGTGATTCAGAATAATAAAGGAATTAATTATCAAGTAATGGTCAAAAATTATATTTCTGAAATCAAAAACCTGACACAAAAGATCATGCGTCAGGCTTTATTTTTCATTAAACCCGGATTATGTATTAGAGGTTCGTCATGAGCATGGCAAGTACAATAAAACAAGGCATTACTGAAACGAGGCATCACTTGTCCCGATTACTTTCGGGAGCATCGTTCTGGTGGGTTGAAGTGATGCAACGAAGTGTCTTGTTTTAAAGTATTTTCAATGGGTAATAGAATTTCTAATGCATATGGCGGGTTAAATACAAATTTAACTATATATATTCCCTATAGTTCTTCTTCAATCACATCCGCTGTTACTTCTGTAAAATTCTCAGGAATTGTTAACGGTAGAAACCAATTGGCCTGATCACTCAATTTTTGCTCCATAGTAGCAGCGGTTCCCAAATCTCCTACCGCTGTATATTTTGAGGCAACCGCCTTAGCTAGTATGCTTGCATCATTAAAGTTTAAAGAAGCTCTGACCAAATCACTATATCTATTTCCTTCAAACGCTGTTTCTAAAGCGGCTTCATTAAGGATAAATGAAGCTACCTGACCAATAGAATCTGTTAATGTAGCCGCAGTTTCATCAATTTCAAGTGGTGCCATACCTACACGGCCTCTAATTCCCAGATTACCTCCGGTCTGTAAACCACTTGAATTTGTTATCACATATTCATCTTGTGTGAAATTCAAAAAATCCTGAGTATTACCCGTAAATCGTGGAGCACCCACTGTTACTGCATCGTCAAATACCCCTTGATTAATAACTGCCAATGCATGAGCAGGGTAACCTGCCGCATTAATAGCCTCGGCATATTTTAAATAAACATGTGAAGCCCGCTGAAACATAAAATAATCATAGTCGTATTTTGTAATCCTGGCTTCCTCGCCTTCTCCAATATAAGAACCTAGTATTCTATTGTCACCTTGCTCATAGGCCAGATCATCGTAATATTTGTATTGCACACTCCAATTAGAAATCAGTGCGGCTGAAGGTTTTACCTCAGTAGTTAAAGTCTCATAGGCCGTATTGTACTGCCTATAGTCATCATAATATCTGGTTAACATGATATATTCAGAACTGCCTGGATTTTCCTCGGCAAATATATTTGCCCAATTATTTTTATTAACCGAATAATTACCGTTTTTACCGCTATATGTAACACCATAAGTGGAAGTCAGATTATATAACGAACCTGCTTCGTTAACATAATAATCGAGAAATTGCTTATAGTACGTTGCAGCCATTACATAATTACCACCCCACAAGTACAAATCGCCTAAAAGAAGATCATTAACAGGAATTGTTGAACCAACACCAAGATCCGAAACATTATCAATGTTGCTATAAGGAAGTAAGTTATTTATTAAACTGTCAACCCCCTGGGCAATGGTTAATACAGGATAATTATCTTCTAAGTCTTCCGTACTTTCCACCGGCTCAACCATATAAGGTAGTTTACCATAGTTAGTCATTATTTGGATTTGAGCCCATGTACGAACCCGTAAAATAGAAACATAATAGGTTAACAACTCATTTTCGTACGCCACAGTATCCATTCGTTGAAGCGCATAGTTACAGTTATTTACAATAGAAAATAAGTTTGTGGGATCAACGTAGCTGTTATCTTCGCTAATATTGTGCGAATTAATTTTTCGCAACTCATCTTTTGCACCTGATGCTACATCCATTAAATCGGCACGTAGCTCGCCTAAAATCACATATTGCTCCGTGGCATCCTGCATTTGCGATAACACCCCGAACAAAGCGGATCGGGCTTCAATTTTATCATCACCAAGATAATCCTCGGTCAATAACACTTCTTCAGGATCAACATCCAATATGTCATCACATGAAGTAAAAACACATGATACAATAAAGAAGGTGTATAATATTATAATATATTTTTTCATCTCACTATTATTTAAAAGTCGTTTGTACATTATAAACCAATCTTAACACCGAAGAATATAGAGGTAAACTGAGGTGTTAAACCTGCATCGATACCTTGCTGATAACTTACGCCTGACATACTCACTTCGGGATCATATCCTAAATAGTCGGTCAAAGTAAACAAGTTATTGGCTGTAACGCTAAACGAAATATCCTTGGCAAAACTTTTCAAAATTTCAGGACTATATGATAAGCTCAATGTTTTTAGGCGAATGTATGAACCATCTTCAATCCATCTGTCAGAGAATCTTGAATTACCTGTTGGATCACCATATTCGGCACGAGGAATAGTTGTTTGCTGCCCTTCGACCTGCCAACGGTTAGCAACCGCTAAACTTTGGTTTGCAAAACTGCTCATTGATTCTGTTTGTCTGCGCAGGGCATTGTAGATATCATTACCTTGACTAAAGGTAAATACAGCGGACAACGATAATTTATTATACGTAAATGTATTATAGAACATTCCGGTAAAATCGGGATTAGGATCTCCAATTACCTGCATATCTTCTTCATCAATCACATTGTTACCATCAGTATCCATAAATTTAACATCGCCCGCTACAAACGGTTGGTTAAAACCTTCATAATCGACCCATGATAAGCCAGCCTGGTCAGCAGCACTTTGCGTAGCGTAAATTCCATCTGTTTTATATCCGTAGAACAACCCGACCGGGCTACCTTCCTGGTTAATAACAGTTGCTCCAACACCGTCTATCTCAATTATATTAGCGTTACCTGGTAAATAAACAATCTCGTTTTTATATTTCGAAATATTTCCACCTATATCCCATTTAAAGTTTTCGCTATTGATTAAACGTGCATTAAAACCCAGATCGAAACCTGTATTGCTCAACTCTCCTTCATTACTCAAATATCCGTCATACCCGTAAACAGGATTAACCGATGTATAGTTTAACAACTGATCTGTTTCGTTATTATAAAAATCAAGGTTCACCTGAAGTCGTTCGTTAAACAATCCAAGGTCAACTCCTACATTTGCTTTAACTGTTCTTTCCCACTGCATTGTGGTATTTGCGAGATTTCCACTTATTAAACCTGTACCCACCGAATAGCGTGTTGAAACAAAGTATGAATATGCATTATAATTACCTACCGCATCATTACCTGTTATACCATAGCTGGCCCGCAATTTAAGTTGATTCAGGAATCCAAGACCTTTCATAAAGTTTTCTGACGACATCAACCATGCAGCACCTACACTAGGGAAATATCCATAGCGAGTGCCACTATCACCTTGTCCAAAACGCGAAGAACCTTCGTAAGACATGCTGGCATTCAAGAAGTACTTACCCAAATATCCATAATTGATATTGGAATATAGGGATGCATATTTCCAGTTACCAATACTACCTGACGTTATGTAAGTTTCTTTATCACCACTTTGCAGAGAGGTAAACTCATCGTCACTGGAGTTGCCACTTTCGGAATAGGAGTTTTCGTAATTGTTTACATTATATCTTCCCCCTAAGTGAAAACCAAATTTATGGTTGTAGGTATTTACATTAAAGCTTACACGAGAATCGTTATAAATAGAGAAATAACGTTCAACTCTTGTTCCGGCAGAACGATTCAATACATCGCCATATATATTCTCTCCTGTTGTAACGCCATTACTAGGGAAGAAAACATCATCGCGGTTGTAAACGTAATTAGATCCAATAATCGAAGTTAACTTCAGATTATTTGTAAGATCGTATCCCAATTTAAAATTACCATATAGCTTATAGTTTGTGTTCTCGTTCTCCACCTGATCGGTTAAAACACTTGGGTTAGTATAGCCCGAAATTGGGTCCACGTCTTCGTAAATATCAGTAATAATTCCATCGCCGCCTATTACTGTGGGAGCTAAAATGGGCGCTTTTATAAGTGATGTATATATAGGAGATGTGCGTCCCAACATTCCGTCATCGGACAACTTATTTTTTTGATAGCTAACAGCCAAATTAGTCTGAATTGAAAACTTTTCTGTAACAGTTGACTCTGAATTGAATCGGGTAGAGAAACGTGTAGATGCCGTATTAGAAACAATACCGCTATTATCCATAAATCCAATAGACAAACCATATTTAGCAATCTCATCACCTCCGGTTACCCGAAAGAAATAGTCTTGTGTATAACTATCTTCAAATACTTCTTTTTGCCAGTTAGTATTATTGTGATACCGCTGATAGTCGGCAAAAGCCGTGTTTTCGTTTAAATAAGGTAATTGCGACAGTTCATTATCGGTATACAAGCCCGAGCTATTGATCTGGTTCACCAAATAGCTCTTATAATCTGATGACTCCATCATAGGAATATTGGTTGGGGCCATATTTAAACCACCTTGTACCGAGAAATCAATTTTTGTGGTTACATCTTTTGTTCGCGTTGTTTCAATTAATATAACTCCATTGGCAGCTTTAGATCCATATAAGGAAGTAGCATCCTTAATTACCGTAATATTGGCAATATCCTTCGGATTAATATCTGCTAAGGGATCATAAGTATACCCCTCAATTAAAGATCCTGCAAAGATATTATTTTCCATGATCATTCCATCAACAACAATAAGGGGCTGACCGGATGCCAATAAAGAGTTATATCCTCTTATAAACATATTTGATCCAACACCCGGGACTCCCGAACGATCTAGCGTTCGCATACCCGCAACATCTCCTTTCATATATTTGGCCACCGTACGAGAACTATTTTCAACATCACCTATTATAGAACTAATTGCATTGGTTACCGAAGAGCGTGACTGTTTTTCAACAGGCATTAAAACATTACCGAAGTTTGTTTTAAAACCCTCTTCATACAGTTTAATTTCCAGTTCTATTCTTCCTTTTAAAGCAACCTCGGTATAAGCATATGCCTGGGCATTTACCATAAGTGTTACTTTATAATTCGGAACGTCAATACTAAAGCTACCATCCTCCCCGGTAAATACCGATGAAAAAGTTGCTACAGAAACGTTTGCTCCAACAACCGGCTCACCGGAAGCTGCATCTGATACCTTACCTGTTACTTTTTGTGCATTTACCTCTTGTGCATTTACATCGAATACGGAAATGCATAACATAAATATCACTAAAGTATATATATGCCTGAGTTTTACCATAATAATATTGTTCATATCTATTATATATTTTTTATCTATTCTGCAGGAACTAATTCAATATAATCAATGCCAACCATTCTGTCGTAAAGTACAATCGCCGCATCTTCTACATCCATAATCACCTTAACCTTAACATAGTAGCTGTTCTTAGCATTATCGTCTACAAACACAGGAATGTCATAAGTATCACCTATTTTTACGCGCGCTTCAGAGTAGTTGTTGATAACTTCGGTAGGGATATCATAAACGGTTTTACCATCTGGTCCGTTAACGGTTACCTCAAATTTTAATTGGGTTTCTTTGGTAGCTCCAACAGGAGAATACTTGATATACAAGTCGTACTTAGCGGAAAGTACATTACTAAATGCTACCTCAAAATAGTTATTATCCTCATTTAGTGATTCACCAACAAACATGACCTTATTGGTAAAATCTCCTGAAGCTGTAATGTCATACTTTTTATTAATACTAAAATCAGACAAAGAACCAACATCTCTTCTTTCCGTATCTTCAACTTCGTACCTGACCGGTTTGTAAATCAAATCATTTACATCAAAAGTATAACTATCTGGTATCAATATGCTACCATTACTTAATTCTACCTCATTAGAAAGTACCGATTGATCAACATAAATCATATTCCCAAATGTATTGGTCACATATTCACCTGTCATCAAGTCTGTATCCATCCAGGGGAAATTAAGGTTATTGTAAATAGTTTGCTCTGTATTGGTTGTAACTACATCATCATCAGGATGCGTATAAAAAGAACTTATCTGACTATAAGCATCGTTGTATACTACATCTGTTAACGCAACCAGGCTATAACGCTCTTCTTCGGAGTTTAAATTACCAATTACATCAAAATAAGTATTTGACTCCACAAAAACCGAATCGTAAACTGTTTGCCCCAAGCTATTCGTGCCGGTAACAACACTATTATCTTTGTCGAACAACGTCACATTATATTGTGTCAGAAATTCTTTCATCCCGGGAAAGTCATCCGAGTTGGTAAAATAACTCCAGATATTTTCACGAACCAAAGCGACATCACTTATTTTATGAAGAATTCCGTTGCTACATAAATTGTCATTGGAAGTAACATCAACTCCTGAAAAGCTACTGGTTCCATCTTCATTTATGTACTCTATATATTTGTTATTAAGCACTTTTACCAGTCCGTCTTCAATTTTACTGGTAGAAGCAAAAGAATACATACTTATATGATTACCGATCAAGGCTTTAAGTCTTTCCGGATCATCTAATATTTCTTGTGGCACATTAGTAAAAGCCTCGTTAACCGGTGCCCATACTGTAAAAGCCTGATTCTGTGATAAAACTTCATCCAAACCGGTCTGACTTAACAAATCTGCAAAAGTACTTAACTCGGAATCTGCTTTTATTAATGCTAGCAAATCGGTATTTAACCTGCTATCACTTTGCTCATAATGATCGTCCCATTGCTCGCTTTCACAAGCACTCAAGGCAAAAATCACCAAAAGAGCTAGCAAACTATGTAATATTTTTTTGTTCATCTGTTTAAATTTATTTTCATTTGTTACTTGACCTCTCCCAATGAAAGTGGGAGAACAAGCAGATAAGTTAACTCGCAATTAAAGATTACCTGCCTGTTATATAGATATAAAGTATTATTAATCGACCGGTATAAATTCAAAATAATCAAGTGGTATACCACCGCTCTTCACGGCTACTAATTTTATCTTATGTCGTTTTTGTACAGGACATAATAACTCCTTGGTAATAATAAATCTCATACAGCCATTACTATCACTTTGCTTAGTTCCAGCCTTATTGGTAATCCATTCTTTTCCCAAACGCCATCCGTTTGCTTCCATGGCCACTGAATCGGGAGCGCCTACCTGACTAGCTTTTTTGGTTACATCATAAATAGAACCAACCGGTTCATCGTCCCAATACACCTGGAACTTACCACGGGCGTTATTTCCACCATTCGAACAAACCAGGAACTCATACTTTCCTTTTGCTAAAATTGGGGTTATAAATTCGTACCAAACACAACCTCCCATGTCAAAGAAGTTCCAGTCAAGGTTAACGTTTTTTGACCTTTGTATAAACCGTACCGTGTTTGTTGGGGGATACCAGTCAACTTCTGAATATTTATCAGCTGTTACTTTATTCATACTTCTTATTGCCCTCGAAATATATTCCGGCTGTGACGAAACCGGGTCGAATAAGATATGTTTGGCTTTAGGAATAAAAATATCCATTAAGGTATCTACAGTGTGATACACCCCATTTTTGGCAGGATAGTTACTATAATCACTCACCAACGACACCCAGGTTTCAACTTCTCCTCCTGTTTCCGATTCATTAATTTTTAATACATCATCGTTTTTATCTACTTTGATGGCATTGTTCTCCAACACGGTACTTAAATAACCTTCATCGGGGATATCAGCTGAATATAAAAAGGAAACGGTTGCATGGTAAGCCATCCAACGATTTAAGCCGTTGGTCACCTCTTCGTAATCTGTATCTCCTTCGGCATATTTATCTGCCAAATCGTCGAATGAATTAATGCCAGATAATGCAAATACAGAGTCGGTCTCTGCAAAAATGGTAAAGTTCTTTTTATTACCGGTTTCGGTTAGCTTAACCGAAAAATCATCATATAATCCCGTTTTCTTTAAAGCTTCGATAAAGATGGTATGCTTACCGGCCCTCTCGATAACTACAGGAACCGGATCGGAGTATGGTGTTAGTACCTTATCGATACAATGAATATAACCATTGTCCGATCTGATATCATATTGCAAAAATTTAGCTTCACGATTAATGATAAGGTTTCCTATTCCACCACCTAGCAGGTACGACGATGTTAAATAATCTCCTGTATAGGTTGTGTCCGGCATACGTCCTTCGATAAAGCCGCTAGCACCCACACTTTTTGCCATGGTATGAAACTTAACCAGTTCTTTTACCTCTTCAATTTGTTCCTGGGTAGTTAGTTCACTCACCAAGTTTACGCCCCATCTTTCTTTGATATATGGATCCAGTACTTCGTTTACTGGCACAAAACAGGTGTAAGATCCATAAGACTGTAATGATGTATAGTACCCGGTTAAATGAAGCATTTCAACAAAAGTTGAAAATTTTTCAGGACTCGCATCCAACGTTTGTGCAATCGTTAACTCATCAGTTGTTAAAAACGTTTTGTCACCCAAACCGTCGTCACATCCAACACCTGCAATAAATACCAGAAGTATTGTACTTATTACTATTCCTGACAATTTTATTATCCTTTTCATGCGTCTAAAATTTATTATTAATGTTCGCATATCTGCCTTAACGGCAAACAGGTAACAAGCCTTCCTGATTTGTTCTAATCGAAATAAAAATTTATTGGCCTGTTTCATATCCTAATTTTTTAATATCGTTCTTTTAACTCTCTCTTAATAACACTTAGTTTAGATAGTATGGATTTTGCTCCAGGTTCTGATTCAAGTTAAGTTCGCTTTGATAGATGGGCAAAAAGTATGATGCCGTATCTGAGTAATAACTTTCAATAACGTCATAATCATCTGCGCCTGCTTTTATTTCAACCAGTTCAGTAATCAGATAATGGTCTTCAAAATTATTTCTTCGTGCAAAACGCAACAGGTCGTACCAGCGTTTACCTTCAAACGCAAATTCTTTTTGTCTTTCCTCCAACAAGTCGTAATACAAATTTGTTACGTCCAGTGGGGTGCCTGTAGCACGCATATGTACCTCATTAATTAGGTCGTAAGCTTTATCCATATCCCTTTGAGTTTCTGATAAAATGTAAGCTTCTGCCTGCATTAATAATACATCGGCATAACGATAAAATATCCAGGTATTATAAAACTCTGTATAATTACGGAATATTCCGGCTTTGGCATCCACCCCGGCATACTTAAACACAGTACTTGTCTGCATATCGTAAGTCGCCCTGTTGGCCCGCACATCGTTTACATCTGTTGAATATAAATCGGTAATATCACTGTAAGGCTTTACTTTTGGGTCTCCATCATAAAAATAGCTTCGCAGCGTGCTAAAGATGTCATCAAACTGTAACTCAAAAATCCCTTCTGAAGAATTACCTTCAAAAAACATTTGGTTAAACCATTCACTTCCCTCAACCAGGCTGTATTTTTCTTGGTCGATAACTGACTGACACGCATCAATACATTCGTCGTATTTTTCCTGCCACAAATAAATATCGGCCAATAAAGAATAGGCCGCACCTTTTGTTAATCTTCCTTTATCATATTTAACACCCTCCTCGTACGAAACAGGTAAATCATCAATAACCGAAACAATATCAGCAGTAATTTGATTTAACACTTCACCTTCGCTACTTTTTACAGGATAGAAATCAGCCTGATCACTTAAGGTTGCCTCCTCAATAAAGGGTACTTCCTTATAGTTTTTTACCAAAATAAAATATACCAATGAACGTAAGGTAAGGGCTTCTGCCTTATAACGATTTAAAGCCTGTTCGGTAAATGTAGGATCGTTCGCTTTTGCCTGATCGGCAAATGCCAATACCATATTACAGTAGTTAATGGTTTTATAAAAATTAGTCCAACTCACATATCCATTGGTTGGATTAACATAATTCTTCATCAAATTCTGTGCACTGCTGCTGGCATCTATCGAAACCATCATTTCGGCCCTGGCCTCACCCCACAGTAAAACACGCTCCATAAAACTATTTTCATTCATGGAAGCATAGATACCGGCCACAGCAGAATTCACCTGTTCCTTATTCTGCCAAAACTCATCCTGAACCAGATCATCCTTAGGAGTCAAGTCCAAATAGCCGTTGCAGCTCGTAGTAAACATTGCTAAAATGCTTAATACTACTCCGATTTTTAAAATATATTTTCGCATAATTAATTCAATTTAAAATGATAAGTTTAATCCAACGGTAACCTGTCTCGATCGAGGCGTCTGGTTACTATCAAAACCTAAAGTCTTCCAGTTACTGCTTGCTCCTGTTTCTGGATCAGGACCAGTGTATTTGGTAAATGTTAATAGGTTTTGTCCAGTTACATATACATTGGCTCGGGTAAAACCTATGTTTTTCAAGAGGCTCTTAGGTAAATTATACTTCAGCGTAACTGATTTCAAACGTAAAAAAGAAGCATCCTCAAGATATCTGTCGGAACCCAGGTTGTTTTTTGGACTATTAAAATAGGCACGAGGGATATCAGTCTCGTCACCCTCAAATCGCCATCGGCGCAAGGTAGCCGTACTCTGGTTGTCGTAACCACTCATACTTTCGGTATTCATACGGGCCAGGTTTATCAATTCCTGCTTATATCTGAAGTTGAAGAACACATTCAACGAAATATTCTTATAGCTTACTCTTGGGCCAAATCCACCATGCAGTTTGGTATTTGCATTACCAATATAAACCACATCCAATTCGTTGATATTACCATCATGGTTAATATCCTCATATTTGGCATCTCCGGCCGCGAATGAATTTGAGTTATTAAACATCATTACCTTGGCTTCACCATTCATATCGTAAATGATGTCTCCGTTGGCATCTCTTGCGTACAAATCATCAGATGTACTATATACACCTTTATACCTGTAACCGTAGAACGAACCAATAGGATTATCCTCCTGTATGCGTCTTACATAACCACCTGAACCGGTTGACAAAGCGTTTCCTTCTTCCACATCCATGGCATCGGTTATTTCAACAATTTCATTTATGTTCTGCGATATATTAAAGTTAAAATCCAGCTTAAAATCTCTGGTTTTAACCAGCGTACTCATGACATTAAATTCCCATCCCTTGTTTTCAATGGTACCAATATTTAAATAAGCCAGCGTTGAATAACCTGAAGTAGTCGGGATGCTCGTATTTTTACTCAACATGTCTTCAGTTCGCTTTAAATACAAATCAAAATCGGCATCTAACCTTCCTTTAAACAAACGGGCATTAAAACCAAGGTTTTCCTGAGTAACTGTTTCCCATTTTAATCCGTCCAACTCAATACTTGAAGAATAGGCCGGACGCACATCGATATAATTATAGTTATAGGTTGAATAAACATTGTATTGACCATAATTAAAGCCTGGTGAATTACCGTTTTTACCATAACTGGCCCTCACACTTAATTCATCAATCCATTGGGCCGACTTCAGGAAGCCTTCTTCGTTAATTAGCCATTTGGCGCTAACGCTTGGAAATAATCCGTAGCGGTTGTCATCTCCGAAACGGGAGCTTCCTTCATAGTTTATTCCACCACCCAGAATATACTTACCTCTATACATATAGTTAAAAGCCATACTATAGGTTAATTGTCGGTATTGGGTGTAACCCGATTCAATACTGTTTCCTGAACCCTCGATACGGGTATCGATAATTGGAGTTTGTAACAAAGTACTGGGGCTGTTGCTTGTTGATGCCTTATAGGTTTGGGTTGTTTTATCGTAAGTAATAAACTTACCATTGACAAACAGCGAGTGATCCTCGTTTAATTTTGGCATCCAGGTAACACGGTTTTCTGTTCTGACCACAAAAAACTCACTATCCGTTTGTGAAGATTTATTTGCATAGGAACCTGACCAATATGTACCTAAGGCTTCTTCCGGCACAAAGTGCAAGGTTTTATTGTTATTGGCATCAAACGAAACAATACCATCGTACCTTAAGCTTGGGGTAACATCATAGCGAACCCTGAAGTTAGGAGATATACGATTACTCTCCACATTATAGGTAGCTAAGTTAGCCATTGCAACCGGGTTATAATAAGTAATTCCGCTACCCTGGAAAGCATCCTCAGGCGTGAAATAAGCTCCGGTTGAATTTCCTTCTTCATCCAGCTCGTAGATAGACTGGTTAGGCATTTTAGTTAAGGCAACATTTCTGACACTGGTAGATGAATTACTAGTCAACTGAAAAGCTTTATCCAAAGAACCATGGCTAAAGGCCAGCTCTGAAGTAATTTTCAATTTATCAGAAACAAAATAATCTAATATCGCCCTGGTTGTAAACAGCTCATTTGCGGTTCCAATTGTGGTACCTTCCTGACTCTTATAACTCGATGATATACGGTACATCGCCTTTTCACCACCCCCGGAAATGGAGAAGTTATGATCTTGCGAATGTCCTAATTGGGTTATTTCATCTAACCAGTTTATATCTTTATTATAATAATTGTATAAATCATACGTAGGATCAAATTCAACTTGTGGATAAGTTCCTCTGTTGGCACCCAACTGTAAAGTTTCCTCTTTAATTAGAGTTGAGTATTGTCTTCCATTCAGCATGGGAATACCTTCAGGTTGCTGACTCAATGATCCACGGAAACCATAAGAGAAAACGGCTTTGCCACGCGCTCCTCTTTTAGTGGTTATCATTAAAACTCCATTGGCACCTTTTGATCCATATTGAGCTGTTGCCGCGGCATCTTTTAAAACCGATATTTCTGCAATATCATCGGCAGAGACACCAATTAATGCGGCGTATTCCTGCTCATCGGCCACACTAAAGTCAAAAGTATCGTCAAATTCTGTTTCAAAAGGAATACCGTTAATAACAATAAGCGGTTCAGAAGAAGTGTTTAAGGAAGAAGTACCCCTGATGCGTATTGACATACCGGCACCCGGGTCACCTGACTGCGCTACAATCTCCACACCACTCAAACGTCCCTGAAGCTGATCGCTCAACGATGTTGAAGACACTTCGGTTACGTCCTTCATATCGATGGTTTGCACAGCTGTGGCTATACGCTTAGGATCCATAGCAAACTCCCCGTCGTTTATCATTTTGCGGGCACTCACTACGAACTCATCAATCTGTACTGCTGTTTCTTTTAACTCGACGTTAATTACACCTTTACCTCCGGGCTCAATCGTTTTTGTATCAAAACCAATGAACGAAAATGATAATGTGTTTTCTGCATTTCGCACCTTAATAGAGAAGTTACCGTTAAAATCGGTAATGGTACCATTGACAAAACGGTTGGTACTATTTTTTTCTGCAACCGTTACCCCTACCAAGGGTTCACTGTCAGTAGCTGAAGTAACCTTACCTCTAATGATAAGCCCATCTTGTGCCTTCAGCTCGGGCAGTGTCACCAGGTTTCCCAGCAATACTATTGTTACAATAAGCAATTTTAAACAATTGCTTCTTTTCCTTCGACAATTATCTGTAGCACCAGGCTGGCTTACAATTGCCTTTAATATATTTTTATAATTATTCATCGACTCCACCAACTTTTGGATTAATATTTATTGGATTTATTCGTTTCATAGTATTTGCAGCACTACTTTAAGTAACTGTCAATTTCATGTATCACAACCCGTTTCGAAAAAAGGTTTGTGATTCCCGAGGTTTTCGCGATTACATCGCCAGAATCCGTATCTTTTATCGTTACCTGTTGAGTGGCAAAATCATTTTCTATATCGAATGATAAATAAACCGGCACAAAATCAATAACTTCAGGGTAATAGAGTGAATTATACTCTCCCGTTGTCTGTCCATCCGTCGGTATTGGGTGCTGAATAAAATGAGTTTTAACGAAATTCAGCAATTGTACTGTTGCAATAGCTCTGTCAAGTTGACTCAACGTACTTAAATAAGCGGGATCAGGATCAGGAATCACCCCATCGGCAACAGCTTGCAAAACTGCATCATTATTAGGAGCAAATAACGTATATGTTTTTCTAAGGTCTAAGAAATTAATTAATGTAGCTCCGCTATAGGTCGTAAGACTCAGTTTAGCACCAGCCCCATCAATGGCCATCAGAAACTGCGAGAAGTTAGATGAGTTAACTTCCAATGCATCGTAAGTAAAATCAATTGGTGGATTAACGAATTTATCCGTTGCATAAAATTTACCATTCGATAATTGAGTTACTTCATCAAAATTAACATATTCACCATTTAACAAATCTCCACCCCCTTGCACCTTCGTACCATCAAAGTATACAAACTCACCTTTTTCTGTCTGATAATAATTTGCTTGATCTAAACCTTCTTTAATCATCTGATTCAATACGATATCGTTAATGGTCTCCTGAACGTAAGCCATTTCGGTACTGCTCGGCGAAGCACTGGTTGGATCTGGATAAGTTCTGTTATTGGAATCATCAGGATCTCCGGTTACCGACATATAAATTACTGACATATCTTCAGTATAACCTTCAATGGTAATTTTTCGGGTAGTACTATTGGGATCCGGTATATTCACCCATTGGTCGTTTCTGATTCCTAAAATGCTAAAATCAATACCACTTCCCTTTAGCGTATTATCCAATCCCATATTCTTAATAGAGCTTAACATAACCGAGTAATCAGTATTAAGAACCAAAGGACCATAAACAGTAGCGAAACTAGTTGTGGGATAAATTTTGTTCACTCCCACAAATAATCCATTACTACAGAACTTTGTATCCACAACATCAGCCTCATTCATATTAACTGTCTCGAGACCTACATTAAAAGTTTCTGCAAACTGGCTGGGGCATACATCCCAAAATTGAGTAAAAAAGTTAACATTCAGGAAAATACCCAATACATCCAAAGGCATATCATCGTAAGAATCGTAATTTTTAGCAAGCTCATTATCCTCTTGTAGATAATTTATTAAAGCCTCGTTTGTAGGAACCAATAAACCTGTTGCATCGGCATAGGTGCGATCCACATTATTCAATAACTTTGGCATGATCTCGTCGCTCGGGTCAAACGCCAGAAAATTATTGGCAATACCCGTTTGATAACGAATCTGGAAAAGAGAATCCTCAACTCCTGTATATGGGTTTTCTTCCAAACCCATATAGTACATGTAGCCAAAACGATCGAGCATATTTTTAAACATGCTATATTTGCCTCCATACTCTTCCGAACTTAGGTTCATATACATATTAGGTTTTGGCTCCAGCACCTTAGCCAAAGCATAAATCAACCCGTTCTCGGCTACAATTTCCGTCTCCGTAACTTCTGAATCAAAAACCCGCATCTCCCCTTCCAACAATTCTCTCTCTCCCGGGAACATATAGGTATAATCGCTTCTTTCAATAGCGTTTTTATCTGAATCGATATACAGATCCAGGAAGTAGTTAGTCGTCTTATTCCTAGTTCTACTTCTGTCAACCAGGTAATCTTTATTTTGCACTTCCTGCAAATAAGGATTCTCGCTACCTTTTACAACGTGCAACGAATCGCTGTAGAGGGTATAGCGACGGAAACTATTACCGGCATACCATCCATTTTTATAAAACGTTAAGGTGGTTGTATTGTAAGCATCAATGATTAAAGAATACTTTACTATATCCTCTACTTTATACTGTGGCATCTCTGCAACAGAACTGTAACCATTCGCTTGTAAATATGCATTAAAAGCTTCATCTGTCGGAGCAAATGAAGTCCAGGATCCTCCAGTTTTAAGAGGTTCTGCATACTCTGTGCGATCTAAACATTGCAGGTAATGACTAAAATTACCCATACTTTCTAATTGCTGATATACAGGACCCGCAAGCGTATCCGGACGTGCGAATTCCTCCTCATCTGGTCTACAACCTCCAAATGAAACAAGTAATCCCAACATGCATATCAGAAATAAATTTTGAATTTTTCCCATGATATTTATTTAAAAATCGATTTAAGTTTTCTAGCCATTAATTCCGAACTATTTTTTAGGTTTATTTCAGAACTTTTAAGGTTTCGAATGAGAGTTGATTCCTTTATAGAATCTGGACAAATACAAATATATACGGGGATACACCTAGCTGATATTGAATATGTTTCAAATAGCGTTGTAATTGTTGCACCCGAAGAGGTTTGGCGAACAAACAATATGTAACTAACTATTATAATGACCGTTAAAAAAAAATGAACATTTGGAATATCTTTACATTTTGCTGTACTTTTTAACATTTGTAACAGCGCGTCAAGTGCATAATTGCGAGATTTAAGTTTCAGTTTATGCTATATGTTGCATTAGATGCAACATATAGCATATTAGAATTACGATGGGTTCTATCAAAGCAATACCCTTGCACTAATATTAGGGAAATTACATTAGGGAAAGTTTCCCAAAAACTAATGTTCTTTATTTTTATGTGATTTGCATGGTCGGGTCATTAGTGAGAATTCATTGCACTATTAACCCACAATACGTATAGGTCGTAAATGGAAATTGTTATAGTTTAATATCGGGTAGCTTCCCCGTAATTATTTCAAAATTTCTTTTCGGAGATAGTTGCATTGCTCTCGGCAAACTGCTTGGGAGTTTTCCCATAAAACTTTTTGAAAGAGGAAATAAAATGTGAGGAATCAACGAAGCCCACCATAATCGCAACCTCGTTGACATTGTATTCTTTACCGGCTAAAAACTGGGCAGCTTTTCTTAAACGGATTGCCTTTATAAACTGGCTTGGAGTAGTATTTGTCAAAGCCTTAAACTTACGGAACAACTGACTTCTGCTCATTCCGAGTTCAGAACTTAAACTTTCAACAGATAGTTGAGGATCGTTTATTGAGGCTTCAATAAACTCTTTGGACTTATCCAGAAATTTTTTGTCCAATGGTAACATACCATCATCGTCCGCTACCGAAGCTTTTATATCCGAATTATACTTAGCTGATATGTTTTTACGCAGTTGTAGTAAATTTGCGATTTGAATGGTTAAAAGGTCAATGCTAAAAGGCTTTTCAACATATGCATCGGCATGGTGAGTGTAGCCTTCCAATTTTTGATCAGGCGTAGCACGAGCGGTTAACAAAACGACCGGAATATGAGAAGTAATTATATTGGTTTTAATATGCTTACACAGCTCCAGACCGTCCATTTCGGGCATCATTATATCCGATAATATTAAATCAGGCATGTTTTCGTTTGCCAATTTGAGCGCTTCTTTTCCGTTCGCACAGCTTAAAACCCTGTAATTATATAAGTTATGTACCAAATATTCTCTTAGGTCGTCATAGTCTTCAACAATCAAAATCAAATCGGAATGTTCCGCATTTTTAGCTTTAATTTCCTCCCGAGCAATTTCGGCGGTTGTTTTCAGTATGGTCTCCGATAGCGGTTTGTCGGGAACGACCTGCAATTCAGAATCGATATAAGCCTCTCTTCCAATTGGAAAAGTGATGGTAAAGCAACTGCCTTTCCCCACTTCACTGGCAACCTGCTTTCGCCCTTTATGCAACTCAATTAAACTTTTTGTAAAGGATAGCCCCACACCAGCCCCTGTATACTTGTGATCGGCCTGATCGGTAGTATAAAAACGATCAAATATTTTATCTAAGTCTTTTGCTGGAATTCCAATTCCCCTGTCGGTAACTTTAATACTTGCTTCGTTATTTTCAATAATGACTTCCAAGTCAATTTCTCCATTTACCGGTGAGAATTTGACTGCGTTTGACAAAAGGTTAAATAATATTTTATCCAAAATTCCTTCATCGAACCAACCTTTATAACCTTCGGGGCGATTCGTATGAAAATTGAGTTTTAGGCTTCTGTTATTCGCTATATCATTAAAGTTTGCCAATACATCTTCTACATACTTTATTATATCTACTTCTGCCACATGCAATCGAATCCTGTTTTCTTCGATTCGTCTAAAGTCCATCAGCTGGTTTACGATACGCGTCAAACGTTGTGCATTCCTGTTCATTATATCAAACATTGAACTTAGTTGCTTATCCCCAAAATTATAGGTTGCCAATCGCTCCAATGGGGAGGCAATTAGCGTAAGCGGAGTGCGTAACTCGTGAGAAATATTGGTAAAGAAACGAATTCTTTTTTTGCTCAACTCTTCCAGTCTTTTATTTTCTTCTATTTCTTCGGCCAACCTGTTTTTTTGCATGGTACTGTTTTTAACAAACCTCCTATATACCGCCAAAAAAGCAACCAATATTAAAAAGTACAAAATAAAGGCAGGAAGACTCCTTGAAAATGGTGGTTTCACCCTAACGTTGATGAATTCCTTTTCTTTACTCCAAACGCCATCGCCATTTGATGCCTTTACTTTCAAAGTGTAATAGCCGGCCGGAATCTTGGTATAGTTGGCGATCCTATTATTACCGGCCTCTTGCCATTCCTTGTCGTAACCATCCAGCATATACAAGTACCTTGCCTTCTCCGGTGAAGTGTAATTCACCGCTACAAGCTCGAATCCAAAGGAAGACTGTTCGTTTTTAAGGATAATATGATCCGTTAAATCTATGTGTTTTTTAAGCGGGGAATTTTTAGTTCCTATGGGAACTGATTGGTTCAGTATGCGCATATCGGATAAGTGAACCATCGGGGCTATTGTATTATCTATAATTGAATCCGGATGGAACATATTGAATCCGTTTAATCCCGAAAACAACATATAGCCCTTCTCAGTCTTCAGCGAAACAAATTCTTCGAAAACGTTTGACTGCAACCCATCGTATTTATTGTATGTTTTAAACTCCCCTGACTTTTGGTTGTATTTTACAATACCTATCTTGGTACTTGCCCATATGTTATCGTTATCGTCAACCAGTACAGCACAGATATAATTTTTAGGTAATCCGTCTTTCTCTGTCAGTAATAATTCAGTTGCACCTGCTTGCTTAAAGCGCAGTAAACCCTTATTGGTTGCCATCCACACATAACCAGCCCGATCGCGGGCCATTCCATTAATCTTTATATTTTTATTTTTCTGAAGATCGGGGAGATTAAAAACGTAATCTTCAATTCTATTTTCGGTTTTATCGTATATATACAACCCTTTAGTCCAGGTACCTATCAGTATTTTATTGCCGTTATCGATAAAACACCTTGCAAAGTTCACATCCCTAAGGTGCGAAAACTTGCCAGTAGCAGTATGATAGATATCCACACTAGAGTTAGAACCAATCCAAATACGATCCTCACCATCTTTGTATAATGCGTATACATATTTGTCCGAAATAGAGTTGTTCCTGCCATCGGGCATGGCAAATTTACTAAAGGTAACGTTTTTCTTATCGAAGAGATAAATTCCATCGCCATAAGTACCCACCAGCAGTTTACCTTTTTCAAGTTCGTGAATACATATTACAATGTCATTGTCTAACCAGTTAGGGTTGGAAGGATCTGCTTTGTAATTGATGAAAGTACCATTTGCCTGATCAAATTTACTTATACCGCCTCCCTCTTTTGTTCCTACCCACAGATCGCCATCAGAGTCCTCATAGAATGCCCTTACGTTATTACTTAACAAACCAGAATCCGTAAAATCGAACCTGTAAAGATTAAATTTCTTTTTGTGTTTATTCAAGAAGTTTATCCCATTATTGTAGGTACCCACCCAAATATTTCCGGCCTTGTCGGGATAAATTATATTGGGATTTTTACTGTTGATGCCATTCGGTTTATACTTATCGGGCTGTAATAAACTCTTGTGTCCGGTATGCAAGTCTATGGTCTGTACCCCCAGGTCTTTTATGGCCACTATTAGTTTCTCGTCGTTGTAGGTTGCTATTGAAGATATCCAATTGAAATCGTCATTAGAATATTCTGATTTGTATGCCAAAGTTATACTGTCATCTTCCAGCTTAAATATCGAATGGTCGTGATGCGTCCCTATCCAAAGCGTATTATTTTTGTCTTGAAATAAACAAGTTATATGCAGTGAATCTATCTGACGGTTTTTGAAACCCATCTTCGTAAAAGATGCTGTTTTATTATGGTATGAATACAAACCATGATCGGTACCAAACCACAATTTACGGTTATTATCCTCATAAATAAATGTAAGCCCTTTGGGTGTATCGCTATTGATTTCCGAAAAATTGATAAACCTGTCCTCGTCCTCTACATATTTAAACAAGCCTTCGGAATATACCTCGCTAAAACCTTCCACCCAAACATTGCCCAAATGATCAACACAAACCACACCGTGGTAAAAGGGCGAAAAATGAACTATGCTGGAATCAGAAACCGGATAATTGCGGTATTTATAGCTTGTTTTGTCGAGTCTTGAAACACCAGACGAATTTACTACCCAAATACAGTTTCGTATAGTATCTTCAGCTATTGATGAAATGAAATTATCGTTCAAAGAATGACTGTCGCCAGGTATATGTGTGAAATTTTTAAAACCATACCCATCAAAACGACATAATCCTTCCGGGGTCCCAAACCACATGAATCCATCTTTATCCTGAATTATGGTATTTACGGTATTTGAAAGTAATCCATTTTCATAATTGTAGTGTTTAAATTGAAATGAGCTTGCAATATTGGCATATACACCATTTGCGGCTATAAGGAATAACAGCCCCCAAAAATAAAACAGTTTTACAGATATACAATTAACTAACCTGTCAAAAAGCACTTTACGAAATTTCAAAACATTCAAGCAACTGGTCCGCCATAATGAATTTTCAAACATAAATAGTCCTATTATTTGGAATCACCCACACCTTAATAATACAAATGAATCCACAAAAAATAATTAACACCCAATAAAAAAATGGTAGAACAAAGTACTAAAACCTTATTACATACGAAAACAAAAAATACTAATTCTTATTTCTACCCCATGTACTCAGTGAAATTCAATGTAACTAGTAAGCTACCCAACATCACCTTTTAGAATTTTGAATAATCTGGTATTACCTCCAGTGCAAGCGTTGGACTCTGATTTCCGCGGTAATATCTCTGCCGGATGGCTTTGGCGCTTGTGAAATCTACAGGGAATTAACCCCATTTATTCACGAGAATTCATGAATAATGACGAACAACGCAGGCTTTAGCAGGGTTGATCCTGATTTTTATAAAATTTAATTAACGTTCGCCTACGGGTTAAAAATTTCGTGAATTTGTGAGGTCAAAACACACTTTTGGTCCACCACGTCGAACGTAAAGGAAGATGAAAAATATACGATATATCTGTTAATATTATTTACTTGCACTTAAGAACTATGGACTCAAATCAAATTTTTTAAAAAAATAACGCCCGCAACCATCATCTGCAGCCTTCGTCACCATGTAAAGATAATTACCATAATAAGTCATTGGATTACCTTTATTTACATAACTACCCCCGACCGGAGTCAGCTACATAGTATTCTAACTACTTCCATTAGACACCAAATGAATACTAACCGCAAACAATGTTTGCCAACTTGCTGTTTTTCATCCACGATTCTCATTTTCAAAGACCCGAGAACCATTTTGCATATGTCAGAATAAACTTGATTTTTAATTGGATTGATAAAAACGCGCAGGGACATTTGCTCCATTTTTAATACTACAGCAATTACAGATATATTTTTTTCATTTTCTAAGTGATGGATTATATTCTTTGGCATAAACCAATACAGTCGCTATCTTCAACGCTGATGACAGCCCCATTCAATTTATCCCTCCATTGATTTTTCCTGTTGGTGAGCTTGATCTGCCAATTCTTCCATATTCATCTCTTTAATGAAGATGAGTTCGTGACTGGCTTGCCGTGAAAGTTTCTCATTACACCCTCTTAACCTTTACAACACCAGTTCTATAGGCATCGAGCAAACGATTCAGGTTTTGTATTTGTTCGCGAATGTGAGTGCCAATATCGGTATCGCCAACTTGAATGCGATGGGTAGCATGTTCTATCATATTCCTGGTCGATACAATATCCACCTCGTCCTCAATGGCCTTTCGTTTTGACTCAAAAGGAGCATGCTCGGCAAGGATTAAATTGTAGGAATCGTAAATTAAGGTATATCCTGCGATACCTGTCACTTTTTGATAGGGCTTAGACATCCCGCCATCAATCACAAAAAGTTTACCCCCTGCTTTTACCGGGCTTTCTCCCTTGGTTACCTTTACAGGCACATGTCCGTTTACAATATGGGCAGTTTCCGGGTCCAGTCCGAACTCGGATAAAATCCGGCAACTGGTATCTTTGTCGTCACGGAGTTTATAATACATATTACTTTCCTCTTTTTGAGTTTCTTTGTCGTCGAGCAAGTATCGCTCAAAGGTAGCCATCTTCTTTTTCCCGAAAAGAGGAGAATCCGCACCACTCCACAAGTACCACATATAATCGCGATCTTTGCTCATTCGTTCAGGATGTTCACGATTAAAATAAGCACGGCGCGACACCATGTCGAATTGATCGCACAAGGCTTTCCCCTTGTACTTTTTCCCGTTCAAGACGACCTCTTTAAATTCACCTTTATCATCGAGCGGAATGCAACCGTGATATAATAAATTGGAATTATAGGACAAATACGTGGCTCCTTTTGAAAAAAGGGTTTTAATGTGCCGTTGCAATTTCTCGCAGTTTAAGAAAGAAAATCGAAGTTTCTCGGCCAAATCCCTTTCTTCATCCGTTAGTTCATATGGATTTTCGGGATCAACCGTAGGAAACGATTTATCTTTTAATTCCAGCTCACGGCCGCCTATAGTAACCGTTCCTTTTTCGTAATCTATTTTATCCAGCAAAAGCCGATCATCCATACCCATTTCAGGGTTTCGACGAATAATTTCTGCAGCCAGCTTCATTTCAATAATGGTTATGGCCTTATGCATCTTGCTGGTCAGCTTAATATGTGTGGAACCCACATTCTCAGGCGGTGTATTCATGGGAATAAATGGATCGCAAGGATCCCCTTGGTAGGCTTTCATGGCAAAAGTGGCCAAGGGCATCAGGTTTATCCCGTAGGCATCTTCCAATGTATCCAGGTTATTGTATCGCGCACTTAAACGTATTACAGCTGCGATGCTTGCACGAATCCCGGTAGCTGCCGCCATCCATACTATATCGTGATTACCCCATTGAATATCTACCGAATGATGGTGATGAATAAGATCCATCACTTTATCCGCATGTGGTCCCCGATCGAAAATATCGCCTATGATATGCAATCGATCTATTAACAACCTCTGAATAAACTTACTGATGGCCACAATAAAATGGTTAGCCCTGTCTACATCAATGATTGATTGAATAATACGATCAAAATACTTTTCTTTTTTAGCATTGGGTTCGTTTAACAGCTCATCGATTACATAGGAAAAATCGGTAGGCATAGCCTTTCGAACCTTGGAACGCGTATATTTATCGGCCGAAACACGGGCTACGGCAATGAGCCTTCGGAGCGTTATCGCATACCAGTTATCCAGATCTTTTTCTTCCTTGGTGATGATTTCCAGTTTTTCTTCCGGATAATAAATCAACGTGGCCAGTTGATTCTTGGTCTTTTCGCTTAATGAATACTGGTAAACAGCGTCAATTTTCTTGCGAACCATGCCGGATGCATTCCGTAACACATGACTGAAAGTCTCATATTCGCCATGAATGTCCGTTAAAAAATGCTCGGTGCCCTTAGGAAGATTCAATATGGATTCCAAGTTTATTATCTCGGTACAGGCCGCCTGAACCGTCGGAAATTTCTCGGCCAGAAGATTCAAATACCTTAGCTCATCTGCTGTATAATTGTTTGTAATCTGCTCACCTTTTTCATTATTAAGAACCATTGCCTGCTATTTGTACCTTGGGGTTATTATTATTTGTACTTTACTTTATCCTAACCAGAACAAACCAAAACCAAATAGGTTTTTGTCTGGTCCAGGTTAGTCGGCAAAATTTACGAATGCATATATCAAACTGAATTTTCAATTCTTTCACTACTGACTGTTAAATAACAATACATTATAAATTTTCCTTACGTACCTTATCAATCATCAAAGGGTGTAATATCTAAATATGTGTAAGAACCAAGTATTTTCTTCAATCTGGAGGCGATCTCATCAACCCCTCCCCCTACATTTGATTCAATATTGATAGGGATAACCGGATCGTGCAGTGACAAACGCACCAAGAACCAACCATGCTCCGTAACGGATTTGCATTGCACCCTAATACCTTCATAGTTCTCCGGCACTTTCTCCCAGTCCTTGAATAAATTATTCTCCAGCTCCTGAATCACTGACTGTCCATAGGAAGCGAAATCTTCGGTGTTGATTTTCACCCTGAATTCTTTGCTCTCAACCGGGGTTGGAAGCACTTTAATCAGTTGGGAAAGATCTTTGTTCTCCAACCTCAAATCCGCCAGTTTAATCAAGAGTTTAGCCACCAGGTACGCGCCATCGTCTAAAAAGTAATTTTCCTTAAGGGCGGCGTGACCACTGGTTTCAATAGCCAACCAACTTTCTTCGCCAACCGCGTTTAACCTGAGCGATTCATTAATTACATTTTTATATCCGCGCTTAAAACGTTTATGTTTTCCATTCAAATGATCGTTAATAAACCAGGTCAGACCATCAGAGGTGATTGAGTCCGTAACCACGGTACTTCCCGGATGCTCATCCAATATTACGGCTGAGATCAATGCTATTAACTCATTTCGGTTAATTGGATTACCCTGCTTGTCGACAATGGCAGAACGGTCTACATCGGTGTCAAAAATGATACCTAAATCCGCTTTTTCCCGTTTTACCGCCTCGCAGATGGACTCCATAGCTTCTTTGTCTTCGGGATTAGGCACATGATTAGGAAAGTTCCCGTCGGGCTCTAAAAACTGGCTTCCCGAAATTTCCGCACCAAGCTCAGTAAGCACCTTTTCGGCAAAAAAACCACCGGCACCGTTACCAGCATCCACGATAATCCTAAGGTCCTTAAGGGGGTGCTTTTTGTCAACACCATCCTTAACTCCGGAACGAATGGCCCGAACCAAAGAGTTTGAATAAATAAAAATATAATCAAGCTCTCTCACTGTTCCACGGCCCTGAATTGATTCCAGGCTATGCTGCGCAGCCAGGTCAAGAATTTCGGTAATGTCACTTTTATCCGCCCCCCCTTCTTCCGTAAAAAACTTTAATCCGTTTCGATTAAAAGGCAGATGGCTGGCCGTAAGCATTACTCCGGCATCAATGGAATAATCATGATCTACCGTTGTCATGAACATCGCTGGCGTTGAAGCTATTCCGCAATCGTAAACATCGACTCCTACATCGGTTAATCCAAGCATAAATGCCTTTTTCAACGAAGGTCCCGTTAAACGGGAATCCATACCAACGGCAACTGTTATTTTTGCTTTATTTAATTTTCTGTTTAACCAATGCGCAAAAGCTTTACCCAGTTGCTTTACTACTTCATTGGTTAGGTTTACTGTCTCACCTTGTATTCCTTCCATGGCCACTCCCCTGATGTCGGAGCCATTTTGCAGTTTTTTCCAGTTTACTGATGTGTTCATAGTAAGCTAATTAATGTTGTCAATCACAAGAATAAAATATGAATACTAAATAGAAATAATTGTCATTTGTCCTCAGATTAATCAGACTCTTGGTTTTCCACTGGAAAACCCTAAACAGCAGGCTGTTTAAGGTTTAAATCGTGAAATCCGCGGACAAAAAAGTAACTGACCAGCAATTGTAATTCTGTGATTTCGAACTTACATCCACTATACTGATGTTTATACTAGAAGTCAATATCATACAAACCCTCAGCGTCTTTTTCAAACCACTCAACACTCATATCCGTCATAGGGTGGCTACGAAGACGCTCTAAAATTTCGAAGCTGATGGTAGCAGCCTGACTGCCCATCATACTCACCCTATGCACCTGGTCAACTGTTTTAAAGCTGGCCGCCAGTACCCCTGTTTTTAGACCAAATTGTTTGATATTTTCCACAATATTACCTACCACTTCAATGCCGTGTGAAGAAATGTTGTCAAGTCTGTTAACATAAGGTGCTACCCAATCGGCTCCTGCCCTTGCCGCAACCAATGCTTGCTGTTGCGTAAAGATAGCCGTTGCCGTAACGTTAATACCTTGTTTTTTAATCATCGGCATGGCTTTGTAACCTTCCATGGTGACCGGAATTTTCGCAAAATAGTTATCGCCCAAAGCAAATTTCTCTTTGTAGGCAATGGCTTCGCGTAGCATGTCCTCAGCTTTGCTGCTGATCATCTGTACGTGTAACATCTTATCTCCAACCAACTCAACCAATTCGGGCATAATCACCGACATAGGTTTTTTTTCCATAGCGATAATGGTTGGATTTGTGGTTACCCCTTCAATTGGGAAATAATTAAACAATTGTTTTAACTCGTCAATATTGGCAGTGTCTGCTAAATAAATCATTTTTAACTTTTAAGTTGTAGTTTAACCTAATTTGATAAGCAACCAATCAATGGTGCTTAAAATTTAATGAATCAAAAAACACAAAGCTATGAATATTTTAGCTTGTTAATAAATTAAACATCTAACAAGTTAAAATTTTAATAATTTAATGACTTAGGATTAGCCAAAAGCATCTCTTCGGCCTCTACACTCCAAAGACCGTTATTTTTTTGGCAAATATCAGCAAGTAAGTTGTAAACTGCGTTATTCCTGCCAAGTTCCTTGAAATCCGCAATAGCAGTTAACGGCATTTCAACATGCGGATAAATCAACTTTTTACCACCCGGAATATTAGGCAAGTCAAGTGTTGCTTCCGGAACCACATTTAAACCACCAACATGTGTTACTAAACCTGCCGGATCCAGGCCTTTGGTCATTATCTCAAGTGCTTCCTTCATATCATAGGTATTTCCACCTGAGGTACCCACAATATGAGTATACGCGTAATGCACATTATAAAAATTCATTTTTGCCGAGAAATCACTATTGGAAGGTCCCGCAAAAAAGTTCAAACACCCGTCGAAACCAAGAATAGCATCCCCCTGCTCAATTACCGGAGCTACCGGAGCAAACACAAAAACATCGTTATATCCCTCTCCTCCTGTAATGTCGCGCAATCCCGTTATGGCATCATCCATTGAAGCAGTATTTACATAACGAAGATCAATTCCCCGTTCTTTGGCAAAATCCACGGTATATAAACTTGCTGCACGATCTAAACGTGCCTGGTCGATATCGGTAACAACCAATAACGAAGGTTTACGGTCTTCGCGACGCAACGCGTAATTAATGGCAGCCAGTCCCATAGGTCCTACCCCGGCCAAAATAGCCATTTTACCTCCGTCCACAATTTCCATATCGTGCACATAACTACCAGCTTTAGTATGGTAATTTGCATGCATGGCTCCAATAACGCAGCTTAAAGGTTCGGCCAACGATGCTGGATAATACCCAGGCCCATCATACGCAAGCAAACAATCCTGAACCAATACGTCTTTGGGTATGATCACATACGTTGCATCGCCTCCGATATGCTGATAAGAGTAACCCGGCGCACTTAAAACGCCGACAGGTCCGTCCTCATAATAAATAGCCGGTTGAATCGAAAACTTCTGTCCTTCCTTGAATTTGCCGATCCAGTTGGCACCCACCTCAACAATTTCACCTGCAAATTCATGTCCGATAATGATCGGATTATCTGCAACATCATCTGGCACACGTTTATGATCTGTTGCTTGATTAGCCGCTTTATAACTTGACATACAAAGACTGTCTGTTACTACCTTTGCTAATATTTCATCATCGCTTATTTCCGGTAATTCAAATTCTTCAATGCGAAGATCTTTCTTTCCATATAGTCGAACTGCTTTAGTCTTCATAACTTTCTATATTTATTTTTATATAATTCAAAATCTTTTCGGGCTGCTGAATTACGGGCACATTATCACCTTCCATGCCAGGTTTTCCATAACCCCAACTTACACCTAAAGGGATCATTCCGGCAGCTTGGGCTGTTTGCATATCCACCACAGAATCGCCCACAAAGAGGATATGCTTTGGATCGCAATTAATTTGTCTGGCAAAGTGCAATGCACCTTTGGGATCCGGCTTGTGTGGAAAAACATTACTGTGCCCAATAACACTCCTAAAAGTCCACGTGTTGAAATATTCCTCCACAACAATATCCGTTAAATGCTGGGGTTTATTGGTGTTTATAGCAAAGGGAATATCCATTTCTGTTAACTCGTTCAGCACATGGTCTATCTTGGGGAACAACGTGCTTTTGTTACAAATATTTTTTTCGTAGCAAGCAGAATATTTGTTCAGATAAAGCATGGTATCCTTACCCCTTAAAAGCGGTGGAAGAGAAGCATCCACCAACCTTCTCGCACCATTTCCGATCCACTTCACATATTCTTTAAGTTCATGCGTCGGATACCCATGCTCTCTCAGCATCTGGTTATTGGCATCTGCGATATCCTCGATAGAGTCAATTAGTGTTCCATCCAAATCAAAAATAACAGCTTTTATTTCCATTCTTAATATTTTATTGTCTGAGTGAACGAACCATATTTATTTCAGCATTTCCTGCCCGCCTGTCACAGGGACTGCCTGTCCTGTTTCATATTCCTGTTCCATGATGTAGTATACCGCCCGCATCACATCTATTACTGTACAACCTCTACCGGCAGGCACCTGGGCTTCGTAAAATGCTTTGACATCTTCAATGGTTTTGGCTCCTTTTACTTTCCCCGCATTCAGATACTGCACAAACAATCCCTTTTCAGGGTCGCTCCATAAGGGGCCATCGAAGAAATTACCGGGGCAAACAGAATTCACCTTTACTCTGTTTGGCATTAGTTCCATGGCAAAAGATTGCGTTAAACCTATACCTCCGAATTTACCGCCGGCATAGGCAAAGTTTCTGTTACTGCCTTTCAATCCCGATTTAGAATTGATTTGAATGATATCCGCAAAATACCCTTCCTTATGGGCAGTTTGGATCTTTAAAACGGGCGATGCATATTTGGCACAATTGAAATATCCGGTATAATTCACCTTGGTCATTAAA
Organism: Saccharicrinis sp. 156; assembly: GCF_050589685.1. Classification (NCBI taxonomy): domain Bacteria; kingdom Pseudomonadati; phylum Bacteroidota; class Bacteroidia; order Marinilabiliales; family Marinilabiliaceae; genus Saccharicrinis; species Saccharicrinis sp. 156. The sequence goes on along the minus strand of NZ_JBNGOS010000019.1, from coordinate 52,709 downwards.
TCAAAAGCTTCGGGGGTCATCTCATCTAAACCACCGGCCCTCAGGATTCCGGCATTTGATATAAACACATCAAAACCACCAAATTCGCACACCGTTTCGTAAATAAGGTTTTCGACAGATTGGGGATCGGATACGTCAACCTTAACAAAAAAGGCCTTATTAGCGCCTGCTTTCTGGTTTAATTCAGTAGCATACTCCTGTCCCTTTTCTTCGTTCAGATCGGCAATAACCACATTGGCGCCATCCCGAATCATATATTCAACCAGACCTCCGCCAAAGCCCTGCGCACCTCCTGTTATAATCGCTGTTTTACCGGAAGCTCTTCCTGGTTTGGTTGCTTGTATTTGAGGTTCTTGTCCCTTTAAAAGACAATCTACTTCGTAATTTGTTTCAGCTGCTGCCACTACACCAATACCATCAACATATATCAATTTTGGAACCTGGTTGTTGGACAGCTTATAATCCTGCACCTTTTTTCTGAGTTCCGCAATCATTGCCGTTGCATCTTCTTTTTCTTCCACCTTTATTTCAGCAATAGAAGGGTCGGCTTTTAGACTTGCTTTCGCAACCTTTATTTTATCATCCGAAAGTATCATCCGAAGTGCCGGAAGAATTTCCACTATTTTTTTATTGATTGCCATATTAATTTATCATTTCTTTTATCATGAAACATATTTTTTTCCATTGAGACTATAACACTAATTCTCGGCTAATGTTACGGTGACACACGGAAAGAAACATTAATTTTTTTCATTGTGCGTTTGAAGCCTTACCCAGTAGTGCCGGACTTGTCCACCAATTGATTCGGGCGGTAGTGACACAAAAAACTTAAAAACTTCAATTTACGGTTTACTTTAAAAACTTACTTATCACAGCATGCCCCAGTTCAACAAATGGTTGTAAACTGTTGCCATTTCTTTCTCCGTTTATTTTCACATAGCCTTCTTCACCTTTTGCTTTTAAATATTGGTGAGCCGCTACAACACAAGCTCCTTTGTATGAAAGTTCTTTCAGTTCATCATCTAAATCAATATGCCCTCTGGTTTCTACTTTCATGGGTATCATATCCGGAGAGTTATGCTCCGTGCCGAAAGTGACCAAAACCTCATTCTCCCAAAAAAACATGGCATATTCCTTTAACAGATTCAAGTCATTTCTGTTGGGTATAAACTCAATGGAATGTACATTCCTGTTTTTTAGTTCTCCCAACAACACTTCCTTATCCTTTTCAAAAGCCGTATATTCTCCATTTGGGTTATCCGCCAACAAAGGATAGGTTGGTATACCGCCGGCATTGAGTATAATTTCTTTAATTAAATGGATAGGCAGAAAAGCTTTTGAACCTTCTTCAACAAAAGCTTCTTTGCCCGCTTTAAAAAGCATATTCCTTATTTCATTTTCCACAGCTGCTTTACTTTCCAAATTTGTGCTTGGTGCCTGACCTCCATAAAGTTTCTCGAAAAAAGCGAACCGTTCTTCAATGGAAGCATATTTTTCGAATACCTTAATCCGAAGTGCCTTGGCAATGTGTCTTTCGCGAACTAAGTCGACCGCATATTTCGCAAATATCTCATCCAAGCTGAGTATGATATCTGAACCCATGTTCTTAAGCAGGATATTGGTCTTATCCAACATCGCCCCAACCCTCTTGATGATCTCTTTCTTTATTTCGTTCACCTGAGATACATAAGGCTCATCAAGCTGTGGGGGAAAACTTAAACCTTTACCTGACAAATAAACGCGTCCCGGGTTTCCAGGGTCGTTTAACCTCAGGCCTTTTTCCTTATCTTTTTGGTTTACACCAATAAATTCGATATTAAAAAGTGGAAATATCTTATTATCGACAGCCAACTGATTAAACTCCTCATATCCATCGGTCGAATAAAAATCGTTTATCCCCAATATTCGTACATCCTGCTCTTTGGCCAATTTGAATATTTCAGGTATGTCCTTAAAGGCACTAAAGGAATAAGGTGTATGAAGATGTGCATTAACGTTTAATATGTGCAGGTCTGTTTCTTCGCGTGACCATTTCAACAATTGTGATTTTTCGGGCAGTGTAGATAGATTTTGCATGAATTTACAATTAGTATCCCCGAAGATTTTAAACTGAAGGTTTCGGGATTTTCCTTCGATCAACAAGACATCAGTATCATGACACAAGACTGACGTGCATGAAATTAAAAATCAATTGGTCATGTTAAACATTCAGTTTGTGCGATTAATCTCTGTTCCTGTTGGTTTCTTAATTTAATAAAGGGTAACAAATAGTTGAAGTAAGGTAAAGCCGGATATCTTTTTTAAAGACACCCGGCCAGGATCATAAGGGGATTAAATACCTAATTTACCCCGTCGGATAATCTCGGCATTCGTAAAATTATTTTTAACCATATGTCCCTTTAGCGGAACAATTTTTTCGTGAATGGCATCAATCATCCATTCTTTACATGGGAAGAAAAACTCTTCCAACTCATAAGCTGGTGTTATCCAGTTGCGAGAACCCACTACTACAGGTGGTGCGTCGAGCTCATCAAACGCTAATTCTGTAATTTTCTGGGCCATATCTTTCAAGAACGATCCTCTTTCGTTGGCATCACTCGTCAACAGAATACGCCCTGTTTTTTTCAGTGAAGCAATAACCGGCTCAAAATTAAACGGTACAATACTTCTGGCATCGATGACCTCGGCAGACATCCCATATTTCTCCTCCAATTCATCAGCGGCTTCCAGTGCCCGATATACGGTGGCACCTATGGATAAAATGGTTATATCGCTACCTTCCTTTTTCACATCCGGTTCTCCAAACGGAATCTCGTAATACTCCTCCGGAACACCACCTTGGTGGAATTGCTCACCTATGTCATAGATTCTTTGGCTTTCGAAGAAAACCACCGGATCTGTGCCCTGAAGCGCCGTATTCATCAAACCCTTGGCATCATATGGCGTGGCCGGGAAACAAACTTTTAACCCTGGAATATGTGCCACCAACGACGACCAGTCCTGAGAATGTTGGGCCCCATACTTGGAACCTACCGAAACCCTGATAACGACAGGCATCTTGATCACATTCCCCGACATAGCCTGCCACTTTGGTAATTGATTGAACACCTCATCTCCGCATCGGCCCAAGAAATCGCAATACATAATTTCGGGAATCACCCTGCCCCCGCACATGGCGTATCCAATGGCTGTTCCAACTATCGATGCCTCCGAGATTGGCGAATTAAATAAACGTTGATACGGCAAGGCTTCCGTCAAGCCGCGGTAAACAGCAAAAGCTCCACCCCAATCACGGTTTTCCTCGCCATAGGCCACTAAAGTCGGATCTTTATAAAAACGATCTACAATGGCTTCGAACAAGCCATCTCTCAATTGATATTGCTTAATTTTCGAATATGGTTTTCCATTCTTATCAAACGCGAAACGTTCTTTTTTCGCAATCTGCTGTACCCTTGGGTTTTCCGCCATAGGATGGTTCACTTCAACCTGGCGATCTTCCATCTTGTCCAGGCTTTCGTTGGAGAACATCATATCCCCAATTATTTCCGGATGTTTTACCAGGTCCATACGAGGGGAAACTTCTTCGTCGATAGCCAAGGTCATGGAATATTTCATTAATTCCACGATATCTGCCTGAATGGCATCCAAATCTTTCTGGGTGGCAATTCCTGCCTTCACCAATTCATTACCATAAGAGGCAATACAATCTTGTGCTTCCCAGGCTTCAATTTCTTCTTTTGACCGGTATGATGAAGCATCGGATGGCGAGTGCCCACTGTAACGATAGGTTAGCACATCCAATAATACAGGCCCTTTCTTCTCCTTCAACAATTCCATTTTGCGTTTGTAGGCATCGATAACCGCCAAGGGGTTATAACCGTCCACACGTTCAGCATGCATGTTATCGCGATTTACTCCTGCCCCGATACGTGCGGCAATATCGTATCCCATGGTCTCACCGCAGGTCTGACCGCCCATACCATACTGGTTGTTCATGATATTAAAGATGATGGGCAATCCTCCCTTATAGGCACCTTCCCACAATTGCTCGAACTGATCCATAGAGGCAAAAGCCAGACCTTCCCACACCGGACCACAAGCCATAGAAGCATCACCAATGTTGGCCACCACAATACCTTCTTTCCGGTTTACTTTTTTATACAGGGCAGCACCCACCGCAATATCGCCCGATCCACCAACAATGGCGTTGTTGGGATATACTCCGAAAGGTGTGAAAAAGGCATGCATTGAGCCGCCCAGTCCTTTATTGAACCCCGTTTCACGAGCAAATATCTCCGCTAATGTTCCATATACCAAGAATTTGCGCGCCAAAGATTTAACATCGCCTTTGTGATTTTTTGATACGATCTCCAAGATGGTTCCCCCAAAAAAATTGCTCATCATACCCGACAGGTCATCGTCTGACATTTTTGCAATGGCCGACATACCCTTGGCCAGGATCTCACCATGTGAACGGTGCGAACCAAAAATAAAATCTTCCGCATCCAGATGGTACGCCATACCCACAGCGGCTGATTCCTGACCAATAGAAAGGTGGGCAGGCCCGGGATGGTTATATTCAATCCCTTCATACTCGCCACGAATCTTGATCATGTTCAGCATGGTTTCGAACTGACGGATCAAAGCCATATCGTGGTAAATCCCAATCAGTTGTTCTTTGGAAAAATTTACTTTTTCCTCTTCGATGGTTTTCTCATACTGATTTACCGGAATATCTTTAATCTCAACTTTTCCTGATTTTCTGACCTGCGTAGGGTCAATAAATTGCGACTTTGGCATTTTTATTAGATTTTTAGATAAGAGATAAGGGACTTTGGACGATTTACATGCTGTTTAAAATTCTCATGTTACCATTTGTCTTTGTCCGATCTATCTACTCACTGAATTTATTTTTTCAACAAACTACTTATAAACTTATTGCTTCACAAACTACTAATGGTGCCCGAAATCGAACACCGTTTCTTTAAATATCTCGGAAACGGTTGGGTGCGGGAATACCACTTCTTCCAGCTCCTTCAGGGTTAGTTCTGCTTCAATGGCCATACAGGCACCATATATCATTTCACTGGACGGGTTGCCCAACATATGCACACCTAACACTTCGCCATATTTAGCACCTACCAGCACTTTACACAGTCCTGAGCCCCCTTCGTTCTCGGCAATAAAGCGACCTGCATAGGCCATGGGCAGTTTGGCTATTTTATACTCGATACCTTTAGCTTTGGCTTCCTCTTCTGTGAGTCCCACTCCTGAAATTTCAGGATTGGTATACACAACTCCGGGAATGGCATTGTAACGCATTTGATCCTTTTTTCCGCAAAGATTGTTGACAACCACCTCTCCCTCACGGCTGGCTGTATGTGCCAACAATGAAAACCCGGTCACATCGCCGGCGGCGTATACATTGGGTATATTGGTTCTCATTTTTTCATCTACCTTAATGCCTCCTTTGAATAATTCGACTCCCAGGTTTTCAAGACCAAAGCCCTCGGTTACCGGCTTACGCCCCACACTTACCAATATTTTATCACCTGATACCGTTGTTACCTTTCCTTCTTTCTCAAAGGTGACCGTATTTCCGTCTACCTTTGTCACTTTGGACGAAAGATTAAAATCGATACCTTTTTTGGCATACATCTGACGCAGCATTCCGCTCATTTCCAAATCTATACCACCAAGTATCTCATCCATCATTTCCACCACGGTTACTTTGGTCCCCAAGCTGTTGAAGAAACTGGCAAACTCCATCCCTATAACGCCACCACCTATGATGACCAAAGACTCCGGTCTTTGCTTCAATTCCAAAATTTCACGATTGGTCAAAATCGTATCGTTGGGTTCACCTAAGCCCGGAATAGGAGGTATAAAAGCTTCCGAGCCCGTACAGATTAACAGGTTGGAAGCTATTATCTCTTCTTCAGCCGTGGCAATCTCGATACCCCGTTGGGTACGACCTTTTATTACAGCTGTATCTTTAATGGTTTTCACCTTAAACATTTTCATTTTTGCTCCAACGCCTCCCACCAACTTTTTCACCACCTTTTGTTTGCGGCTCATCATTTTTGAGAAGTCAAAAGTGACCTCTTTAGCTTCAATGCCGTATTTGCTCCCGCCAATAGCGTTATCATAAAGCTTGGCGCTATATAACAGCGTTTTGGTAGGTATACATCCCTCATTCAAACAAACCCCACCAAGCTCTTTCTTCTCAATTAAAACCACTTTTAATCCTTTGGCACCGGCTCGCTCCGCAGCTACATAACCACCCGGACCACCACCTATTATTGCTAAATCATACATATTTTTCACCTTTCAGTTTGCAGGCCAAAAGAAAAGGAGCGTCTGTTAAATAACTCCTTTTCCAATGTGCCCATCTTTCTAAAAACTATATTAATCAAAAATCTATTTCCAGGTTTTCCATCTCTATGGCAATCTGCTTCAAAAATCTAGTAGCCATGCCGCCATCCAGTGCCTGATGATCGTATGTAAGACTTAATCCCATATAAGGAACGAAACCATAAACTCCTCCGCCTAAATCAGCAGGTCTCGGAACTATGGTGTTTACGCCCAGAATTGCAACCTGTGGCAAATTAATCACCGGGGTAAACATTTCCACCCCATAATTACCCAGGTTCGAAACCGTGAATGAAGCCGCCTCCGACGACAACAGTTCAGGATCGATACTCCCTTGGCGACATGACTCTGCCACCTCCTTGAATTGACGCGACAAGCCGGCAATAGATAAATCATCGGCATTTTTAATAGCCGGAACCATCAGGCCGCGATCGGTATCTACTGCCAATCCCAAGTGCACCTTATTAAAATACTTGACACTATCACCCAGGAAATGGGCATTGGCATCAGGGAATTGCTTTAAGGCTTTGATAACAGCAAAACAAACCATATCGTTGATGGTAATATTTGGGGCTCCTTCTTTGGCCTTCACCTGTTGCCTCAGCTCCATGATACGACGGGCATCCGCACCTAAATGGTGTGTTAATTGCGCCGAGTTTTGCAAAGAAGCGTGCATAGCTTTGGCGATTAACTTTCTGATATGCGGCAATTTCTTAATTTCAAAATCCTCGGCATAAACAGGATTAGATGCAGTAAGGTCGGCAGCTTTTACAGAACCGCCCAAACCAGTTCCTTGCTCCGCCACTTGCAGGCCTTCTTCCTTGGCAACTTCTTTTGCCAGAGGTGTCATTTTGGGTTTGGAAGCCATATAAGCTTGTATATCTCTCTCTATTACGCGGCCTTCTGGCCCTGTCCCAACAATAGTTTCATAAGGAACTGCCTCTTTAATAGCGAGTTTTTTTGCCCTGGGCGAAATCTTCACGCTTGCACCAACCTCAACCCTCTTGGTCTGGACCGTTACAGGCTCTTCGGAAACGGTTTCCTCAACTGCTGAAATTTCCTCAACCGCTTCTTCCTTTGCCCCGGAAGCATTTCCCGGCTTGAACTCATCGATGCTTTCCCCGGCTTTACCGATTACACCGATATTTTGCAGAACAGGTACCTCGTCCCCTGCTTCGCAAAATACACCTAAAAGAATGCCATCCTCGGCGGCTTCCTCTTCAAAAGATGCCTTATCTGTTTCATACGCGAACAACATGTCGCCTTTTTTAACTTCGTCTCCTACTTGTTTAAACCATTCGGTGAATATGCAGGATTCAACGGACTGCCCTTGACGGGGCATTATAACAACTGTAGCCATTTTCAAAATATTTTAGTTCAAAAATAATTCTATCAACTTGTATTTACAAGTTAATTTGTTAAAATAGCTTAATGATTTGTATTTATGCTCTTTACAACCTTTTACAAGTTACTTGTATATACATTTAAAATTACTTATCTTTACAAAAAAGATAATTAATCATAGACAAATAAGCATGGTGAAACCTTAATTTTCTTCATAAATCACAGTCCTAAAGGGAGTGACACAAAACAATCACATCCGGAAGCTGTTGGATGGATGTAAAACCAATTATTTTTAAATCGGATTATGCATTAGAACTTCGTCATGAACATTGAAAGGGCAATCGAGTAAAGCTTTTCTGAAACGGGTCATAGCATGGTTCCGGTGAGATGAAGTGAAGTAATTAAGTGTTTTGTTTTGAAGCAATTTCAATATGCAATAGATTTCCTGATACATATTGGGTGTTTAACATGCTTTAAAGCGGATATTCAGAAAAAAAACAAACATGGTCAACAAGAAAGAATTGCCCCCGTACAAAGTCCTCTACGAAATGCTTCGAAGAAGAATTACGGATGGCTTATACACAAAGGGCGATATCCTGCCATCGGAAAACGAGCTTTGCACCACGCAACATGTTACGCGCCCAACGGTTAGAAAAGCACTGGACAGGCTTGTTCATGAAGGTTACATCAGAAAAAAACAAGGAAAAGGAAGTATTGTACAAGGGCAACCACAGGGTGTAGGAATATTATCGCTATCCGGAACCACCTCGGCTATTGGGAAAGAGAACCTGCAAACCAAAATAATTATCAAACCATATCTGACACAATTCGATGACGATGCTTTTGGTTTTCCGGTACAGGACATTGAAAAAGAAGTAGGGTGTTACCGACTGGAACGCTTGCGGATTGTGAACAAACTACCTGTATTTTATGATATAACCTTGGTTCCCAATATTAACACCCCTCGCTTTGCCAGCCGAAATTTCGAGAACCGTTCCTTATTTGAAATTATGCGTACTGCCTATCAAATTGAAGTAACCGGAGGTGAGCAAAAACTATTGGCCATTACTGCAGACGATAAACTGCAGGAATATTTTAAACTTAAACCAGGACATCCCATACTCAGGCTCGACCGCAAAATGGAAACCAACAAAGAAGGTTTCTTCTTTTACAGCCAGGTATATTGCAATACGGCAGATTATGGTTTATACGGTACTTTTTAAGTGCACACAATAAATTAAAGTGCATTATAAATATAAGGAGTCAAAAGAACTCCTTATATTTTTATCATTTACATGGCATTTTCATAAATAGCCACAGCATCATCAAAGCTCACCTCTTTGGGGTTACCGCCTGTACAAACATCAGCCAGCGCATTTTTCGCCATTAGTTCAAAATCTTCAGGTTTGGCTCCCAATTCCTTAATTCCGGAAGGAATTCCAACATCTTTTGATAATTGAGAGATAGCATCTAACGCGGCTTCTGCTGCTTCCTGAACGCCCATGCCAGAAATATCAACCCCCATCGCCTGGGCAATCTTTGCAAATTTCTCCGGACAAGACGAAAGGTTAAATCTTTCAACATGGGGCAATAAAACAGCATTGGCTACCCCATGGGGAGTATTGTACAACCCACCAAGCTGATGAGCTGCTGAATGAACAAAGCCCAATCCACAATTAGAGAAAGCCTGACCGGCTATAAACTGTGCCCAGGCCATCTTACTGCGAGCCTCCAGGTTGCTGCCATCCGCAACTGCATCTCTTAAACTTTCACTTATCAGCTGTATAGCGTATAGTGCCATATGGTCCGACCAATGGAATGCACCAGCTGTAACATATGCTTCAACAGCGTGAGTAAGCGCGTCCATACCTGTTGCAGCAGTTAGTGGAGCTGGCTTGTTCAACATTAATTCCGGATCATTAACGGCAATTGAAACCAAGCAGTTCTTATCAACCATCACCATTTTTAACTTACGCTCCTCATCTGTGATCACATAATTAATCGTCACTTCACTGGCCGTGCCGGCTGTTGTATTGATGGCAGCTATTGGTGTCGATTTTTTCTTAGAGACATGAATTCCTTCATACTCCTTAATATCTCCACCATTTGTGGCTAATATCCCGATTGCTTTGCCACAATCCTGGGGAGATCCTCCCCCAATTGTTAGAATATAGTCACAATTATTTTCTTGAAAAATAGCTAAACCACTATTTACATTAGCGCAGGTAGGGTTAGGTTGAACCTCATCAAAAATTACATATTCAATGGATTGATCATCCATTAGGTCTGTGACTTTTTTAACAACACCCAACTCATTTAAAATTTTGTCGGTTACGATTAGAACTTTATTGCATTCCAGGCCTTTTAGCTCCTCCACAAGGTCGGCAATCACGCCGGGGCCAACTAAACTCAACGGGGGTAGATAGATTCTTCTCTTTTCTAACATGTCTAATATTTTGTTTCTGGTTTAAAGTAAAAGAAAAAGGTCTTTCGCTGGGGAAAGACCACGTGGTAGTTATTTTAAAAAAATGCTTTTCTCAGATCTTCAATTTCTCCTTCGTCCATCGGGGCAAAGTTACCTAATGAAGTTCCCATCACCAATGATTTGGCACTGAACTCAGCCACCTCAAGACGGTCGAATGCTTGAAGCAAAGAGCTCCCGGTCATTAGCACCGAATCATTTTCTATAATGACGCCCGGATTTTCTTTGGATATCAGGTTCGGGATTGTTTCGTTATTCGCAAAGTGAGATCCAAAAGGTACATTCTCCATATCCTGCAAAAAGATCCAACTTTCCGGAATAGTCCTTACATCCAGCTTCTTATGGGTAACACCATACGCCATCAGATATTCCGGCTGTGTTAATATAATGGCATTAATTTCCGGGTGTAATTCGTATATTTTTTGGTGCAACCAAGTTGAACGGCTCGGTATTTTATTGGGTTCGCATTTCCCGTCTTTGACCTGTACAATATCACCGGCCTGCATATCCCATCTTGTAGCTTTGGTTGGCGTAATCAGAAAATCATTTACCCCCCATCTAACTGAGATGGTTCCATATGTACTCATCATCAATCCCTGGTCACAGGCACGACGAACCATTTCCTTAATCTGCTGACGTATCTCTTTTTCATCGGAAAAATACCTTACCTCTGCCATTTTAGGATGGTCCTTTGGTATTTGATTGTTGAAAGAATATATCTGTTCCTCGGTAAGGAAATTTGGTTCTCCAATGATCTTAGAATTAATCAGCGTTCTACAGGCAAATTCCAGCGTTTCAAAACGTTCGTAAGCCTTGATCACGTTTTTCCCTCCTACCACGGCGCCATGGTTTTCCATGATCACGGAGTCAAATCCCTTTTTAAACTGTTCCGAGATCGAATCACCTAAATCGTTACTCCCGGGGATATGGTATTTAGCATAGCCTATGGGGCCACACACTTGTTTTACCTGAGGAATTACGTTAGTATTGGGTATTTGACGAACAATACTAAAGGCCACCAATGCAGGCGGGTGGGCATGCACTACCGATTTAATATCCGGACGTTCCACATAAATCGCCTTATGAAACGGATATTCCATAGAAGGTTTATGCGGACCAACAATGGTACCATCTGCCTTTACGCACATGATATCAGCGGGTTTTAGCGAACCCTTATCTACCCCTGATGGAGTAACCCACATATCGCCACTCTCATCCATAATGGAGATATTTCCTCCTGATGTAGTTGTCAATCCTTTTTGGTATATCCTGTTGATGATCATTATAATCTGATCACGAGGATGTAATAAATTCAAATTTCTAACAGACATAGTCTCTATTTTAAATATTTATTTTTTGTGTTTTGTATGATCTATATGCGTATATCGTAATAACCAGAAAGCTGATCAGCGGTAAGATGAACGAAAAATTAACCGCTGCTAAAAAACCCACTTGCTCCATATCAATGATAGTACCTTGCAATGGAGGCATTAATGCTCCGCCAACGATAGCCATTACCAGACCGGCAGCACCCAACGTGGCATCCTGCCCAATTCCCTCCAAGGCAATACCGTAAATAGTTGGGAACATCAAGGACATAAAAGCCGATGTGGCAACCAAACAATAAAGACCAGGCATCCCTTCAATAAGTATAGCTCCACTAACAGTACACATTCCGCCTATTGCAAAAAACATGAGCAGTTTACGGGAATTAACATACTTCATTAAAAAGGTACTGATAAAACGACTACCTAAAAATATTCCCATAGCCACAATGTTGTACATTTGTGCCGTGGCCTTATCGATACCTAAATTATCTGCATACTGAATAATAAACGTCCAACACATTATTTGTGCAGCCACATAAAACACTTGTGCAATAACCCCTTCGCGATAAGTCTTATTCTTGATTAACCGTTTAAAAGAATCCAGCGGATGAATGTGCGTTGCATGTCCTGTTTGAGGCATTTTTGCGAAAGCAATAACAACAAGCATTACAATTACCACGATTCCCAAAGCCACATATGGATTGCGAATCACCATCAGGTCATTAGCGCGCATAGTTGCTTTTGTTACTTCATCCAGCGATGAAAAAATTAATTCTCCAGCTGCATTTCGCTGCTTATCAGATTCCAGTGAGGCCAGTACTACTTTTGAAGCCACATACATGCCCAATAAAGATCCCATTGGATTAAACGCTTGTGCCAGGTTTAACCTTCTGGTAGAGGTTTCTTCGCTACCCATGGATAGGATATAAGGGTTTGATGTAGTTTCTAAAAAAGCCAATCCGAAAGTGAGTATGTATAACGAAACCAGGAAAAAACCAAAAGCCTGATACTGAGCAGCAGGCCAAAACAACAAAGCCCCCGTCGCATATAAGGCAAGTCCCAGTATAATTCCCTTTTTGTAACTAAATTTTTGCACGAACAGTGCCGCCGGTATGGCCATGGTTGCATAGCCGCCATAAAATGCAAATTGCACCAAGGAGGCCTTCGCGTTGGATATTTCCATGACTGTTTTAAATGCAGCTACCATTGGATTAGTAATATCATTGGCAAACCCCCACAAGGCAAACAAACTGGTAATAAGGATAAATGAGATCAGGTATTTCTTTTCTACAACTTTTGTTTGAGTTGACATGTCTTTTTAATTTCTTTTAAAGTTTAGATAGTTACGATAAAGTTGATCGTATACTTTTCTGTTATTGGAAGGATAAATAATCTGAGGATTATAAGATATTTTATTACGTGCTGCTTTGGCCGATTTATACACGCCAGCTCCGGCAAACACAAACATAGATGCCCCTAATACCGTGGTTTCTTTTTGGTCGATTAACTGAATAGGGACGTTACAGATATCGGCTCGCAACTGGTTCCACAACCTGTTTTTCGAACCACCTCCTACACAAATAATTTTTTCGGCCTTAAATTGGCCTGCCGTTTCCAATGCTTCCAGTCCCTCGCGAAGTCTAAACGCCAGGCTTTCAAGAAATGCTCGATACAATTGACTTCTGCTCGTATTAATGGTTAAACCGGTAATCGTCCCGCTATTGGTACTTGAACCATCATCGTAAAAAGTCGAATCCACCATTACGCCCTGTGCTCCTGGCAACACTATCTCAGCCTCTTTAATCATGGTATCATAAAGTTCGTCACCATTTAATTCTGGATAGAAATGTTTCGAAAACCATTCCATCACGCCAGAACTCAACCAGTTTTGTCCTATGTTGAATATACCGGGTTCGGCGTCTAACTCGGTGGTTAAATTGCCCTCTAACTCTTTGGCAGAAGCAGTAAAAGAAGTACTTCGAGACATTAATATTTCCCAGGTACCGGAACTCAGCACAGGTTGATTTAATTGAGCACCTGAACCAAAAATGGCAAATTGGGTATCGTGTCCGGCCACAAAAACCGCTGTTCCTTCAGGAATTTTTGTAAGATTTGAAGCAGCATTATTTATTTCTCCCACCTTGTCACCTGGCTCCGCGATTGAGCCAAACACTTTTTTGTCTATTCCAATTGCATTTAATACCTTTTCGGAAAAATCTCTTTTCGCAAGATCAGCCATCATGGCCGTACCCATCATGGTAGCATCATTTTGCATAACACCGCTTAACTTATGAATGATCAGGGAAGGGATGAATAGAAAACGATGTGATTGCTCTATGATTTCGGGCCTGTTTTCCTTAAACCATATCATTTTATTGATGGTATTGAAAGCATAAGGGTAGACCCCACTAACTTTATATACTTCTTCCAGGGGAAGATATTTTTCAATGTTGTCCATGATAGATACCGTGCGCTCACATTGCCATGAAATAACCGGATAGAGAAGATCGCCCAACTCATTCACAAAGGCACCATCAACCCCAAAAGTAGTGACCGTAACTCCAACTATTCGGTTAGTATCTATTTGAGAAGTAACCACGTTGGCCGCACCACAAAGCTTCTCCCATAATTTGTCCAGATCCCAGATCCTTCCGCCCGGAGTATATGGATCTTCGTCTGTTTCATTTGGCTTTGATTGAGAAGCCAATATCGAACCATGTTTATCCATGGCAATTACTCTAACATTGGTTGCACCACAATCAAAAACTATGGCGATATCTTTTTCCTGCATGAATCGTTGATTAAAAAGGACTTTCTTCAGAACAAAAATCAATTCCCTATTCTTGATCTAAAAGAATCAGAATTTACCTTAGTACCTTTGGAGATATACTTGCCTAAAGAAAGTCCATTGTTTATATGTAATCTGGTTTTTAGTGTTATTTTATGCCATACAGCGGACCATATGTAGAACAAGCCCTATAATCTGAGCCCTCTTTATCTTCTCCAAAGGCAGACCATGCACTTGGACGGAAAATATTATCCTCAGAAACATTATGCATGTTAACCGGAATACGCAACATTGAAGCAAGTGTAATTAAATCCGCTCCAATATGGCCATAACTGATAGCACCATGGTTTGCCCCCCAGTTGGCCATAACCGTATACACATCCTTAAAAGCTCCTTCTCCATTTGTTCTGGGCACAAACCATGTGGTTGGCCAGGTAGGATTGGTTCTCTCATCTAAAACACTATGAATTTCTTCCGGCAGTTCCGTGGTCCACCCTTCCGCAATCTGAAGTACAGGTCCCATTCCTTTTACCATATTTAAACGGCACATGGTAACAGGCATTTCGCCTTGCGTTTTGAATAAAGAAGAGAATCCTCCGCCTCGAAAATAACCGTGATCAGCCGGTGGCCAAACGGTATTGTCCAAACAACTTTGAGCTTCCTTCTCGGTAATATCCCAATATGGTTTCATTACTGGATTACCTTCGGCATCTTTTTGTTGCGCTGTGGCATCCAAGGTGGTAGAACCTGAGTTTATGAGATGAATGACACCTCCTTTTGCCAGTCCGCTTAGTTCTTTTCCTGTAACTCTTTTTACCGCATCAGGACTCCAGTATGTTCTTACATCCGAGAATATTTGTGATGTATTGGTTAACAGATGCCCAAACAACATACTTACACTATTTAAGCTGTCGTTCTCCGTGGCAAAAACAAAAGCTTCTCGGATTCCATTCCAGTCAAATGAAGAATTCAATATGGCCTCTGTGAAATCAGCGTTAGGTTGGTAGTCTGTCCATTGACGTTGCCCCTGAAAACCACCTAAGATGGCATTTCTACCCAAGCCCTCTTCTCTAAAGCCCTTATTTATTAACTTTTGATTGCCGACCATCATGTCACGACAAATCATTGTCATTTTAATTACCGTTTCCCACTGAGCGTCTTTACTTGCCTGATCAGATTGTTCTTCCGGTTTGTTTCTATCCTCACCTTCCTTACAGTTTTCTTTGGTCCAGGCTAGCGCTTTCTGGAATTCTTCTTCGTCGTAAATACCTTCATCAATTCTACGAAGGATTTCTACGGATTCCACAAACTCCGTGCGTATTCCTAAATATTCCTGAAAAAAGTTGGTATCTACCATGGATCCTGCAATACCCATTGAACTATAACCCAGCGAAAGGTAGGACTTACCATTCATTTGAGCAACTGCAAGTGCCGACTTCACGAAACGCAAAAGTTTCTCCTGAACATCATGGGGAATGCTGGTATCACCGGCATCTTGTACATCGCGACCATAAATACCAAAAGTCGGTAATCCTTTTTGCGTATACCCGGCCAATGCAGCAGCCAAATAAACAGCTCCCGGACGTTCCGTTCCGTTGAAGCCCCAAACAGCCTTAGGCAACAATGGGTCTGTATCCATGACCTCGGTACCGTAGCACCAGCAAGGGGTAACGGTAAGGGAAACACCTACACCCTCTTTCTTGAATTTGTTTGCACACATGGCTGCTTCAGCCACTCCTCCAATACAAGTATCAGCAATAACACATTCTACTTTTTCTCCACTTGGAAACCTTAAATGATCTTCGATAAATTTAGCTGCTGCTTTCGCCAGCTCCATTACTTGTGATTCCAATGATTCTCTTACTCCATTTTCTCTTCCGTCGATTACCGGTCTGATTCCTACTTTCGGTAAATCTCCTATTAACCTGTTTGCCATTATCTTATTTTTTAATTCTTAATTTATCAATAGTTCTCAGCATAATCCTTTAGTTCAATGCTGGATGAAATATTCACATTACAAATATGCGTTTCCTTTAAATAATTTAAAATGTTTATTTATATTATATTTGTATCTGTTTTAAACATCGCGAATATGAAACTTATCAAAACTAAACCTGACAAAGGCGATCCTTCAGAAATATCACAGCATTTTCCAAGATTTGATTTGCAATTACATTGTTGCAGATATTGGTGGTTGCAACACTGGGAGTTCGGGGAACTATCCTTCCCCTTCTGGAGAATATATCACAATAATTACCAAGGAGGTGTAATTATCTACGAAGGTAAAGAATATACATTAACCCCCGACAAAATTGTAATGATTGCCCCGAATACTTCATACGCCACTCGATTATATAATCATCAAATCCCTAACTCTGGATTCTTGATAAAGGGCAATCGTGTGAATGCAGGACTTCCCGTTAAAAACAATTACATACTTCACCTTTTTATCCATTTCAATCTAGGAATCCCATACGACAACATCAAACCTGGTTTATTTTCGTTTGAATTGACGGATCATATAAAAGAAAAACTGGACATTATCATAAAGCACTTAAATTACGAACATACCAAGTTTAGCTTTTACCCAACCTTGGTTATTCAATCTCTTATTACTGATATGCTTAGTTTTCTGCCAGAAGAAAGTTGGAGTTTAATTACTGAGGATACCAGGCTATTGAAAACACTAAGGTTTATCGAAGAAAATGTTTGCGAAGACTTGTCAAATACTATATTAGCCAACCAGGCCAAGTTGGCAACAAATGCATTTACACGATTATTTACTCAAGAAATAGGCAGTTCGCCGCAAAAATATGTCAAAAAGAAAAGAATCGGCAAGGCCTGTGTTTTACTGCATCACTCAGATAAATCAATAGATGAAATTGCTTTCCGTTGTGGTTTTTCAGACAGGTATCATTTTTCCAGGATATTTAAACAAATCACGAATATTTCACCTGCCAGTTACAGGAAAAATTTCTTGATTAGTTAGGACATTTACTCCATCCTTTTTTTCAGCCCTCGGCAACAGCTGTATATCCGCACTGGGGATGGCAATTCACTCCCAAGTTCAAAAAAGCTGCCATCGAACCTTTTGTCAAAACGAACATTCAGCTCTCGAGAGTATATTGGAGTCAGCTCATGTCCAAACATAGATAAAACCCGGTTGACTTTATATAGGTTCAAATTAGTTTTGCCTTGTTTAAGGCATATGAATGAAAGTTAACACCCTCTGTTCCTTCTGCCAGTTCTTTTTGATTGCGATAAAATGCTTTCCCCAATTCTTTAACCAACTTGCTAAATACCGCAATGGCCTGGCAACGTAAAAAACTTACCATTGTAACCCGCAGATTCTTTCCGAAGCAAATACCATTTTACTGGAAGAATTCCAGAAATTTTTCATCTCATACAGCAAAAAGCTTTCTGAATCCGCGAGCAATTCGATTTCTCCTGACTCTCCTTTTTTTGATTTAATACCAACCGGGGGCCAAACTGTTAAAAAACTTTTTCTACTGGGCATGAAATAACGCTGAATTGATTGGATCACCATTATCCAATGCGACAATCCTGCCATTTCCTGCAGGTAGGGCATCAGTCTGGCTTTTAGCCGGATTATCGTACCAAAGAGATTGTGAACAATCTGCATATTATATCCATTCGGGGCAACCTAATGCCAAAACCAAAAGAATAGCTAAACGGATAAGATTGTCTTTTTGTCGATTATTTTATGATATTATATATTCATTACTTATTTAATAATCAACAACTTAATTCCATTATCTGCTCACATTGCTCATCCATTTGTCTTGTTCTTTGATCGCCAGTAACATGGCTGAATCAAAACTTGGGCATATAAAATTCCGAGAGGCTTTTTCAAAACGTTCACTTGCTGAACTTTACTTTCTTTGGAATGGGATATTGCTCAATCTTACTTAAATAGTCGTCTCGTATCCATTCTGTCTCCTTATTTTCGGGCAGAGGCTTCCAATCCAAAACATTACCATTGCGAGTGCATACCACCATTCCCATCTATCATATATTCTTTAGACCTGACGGTTCGCTGCTTATTCAGATAACTAAAGATGTATTCGCTGCCATGATAATTTTGACCTGATAATAATGGACTAAAGCTCTTCTCCATTGCTTATAATTCTGCAGAAGCAAATGTTTTATCAAACACAAGACTAGTCCCTTCTGTGAATTAAATAACAATCGGAAATTCACACCCCCTTTGGCCTTTTACTCCTCGACAAGCCTACACGCAGTTTCCACTAAACAGAGAAACATTCAAATAATTAGCAACATTTCCACTTAACTAACGAAATTGGTAGTACCAGTAATAAAATAGTTCTGCTTATCAAGGTACCATCACATATTGCGGGGTAAATGCGCAAAATGCATTCACAAAATGCCTGGCTATTCGGAATAACCAGGCATTTATTATTCTTGAATATTGTTTTAGTAATCTACCACATTAACGATAACCGTACTTGCGTTTAATATATTTGGTTTTTCACTGTTAACAGGTCTGATATCGGCAGTTAAGGTATAGGGTATTTTTTTGCTTAACTTTTTGTTGAGATTAAAATTATATACTTTATTGGCATAACCAGCGTAGGCTGTAAACATAGTTGATGCTACCTTTTTACCTTCCGCATCTTTTAAAGTAAAATGTATTTCCCGGTCTTGGTTGGCTTTGTAGCATACTGGTATCTGCAAAGTTTTACTAGGTGTTGCTTCTATGGTAGCAGCGTCGAGCATCACATCCTCATAATAGAGATTAATTTCTTTTTCGGGGGGTGTTTCTCCGGTGCCAATTGGATCATCGGCATCTACTAATTTATAGCCGCGAACCCAATCGTAACGCACCACATTTTTAGCAGTATCAGCCAATTCTTCATCGCTTGGTAAAGAAATCCAAGGAAAGGGATAAGTCTCACATACCAATCGCATGAACATGGGCTGGTCGAAGGGTTTCTTGCTTACTTTATTATAAAACTTCTGGTACTTAGGCTCACCGTTGTCATAGTAATAACTGGCCATGGTTTCATCATGCCACCAACCTCCGTATACATGAAAATCCTTAGAGGCTAGATCCCTGTCCTCAAATTTCACCTGAGGTGCCCTGTAGTCGTGCTTTTCTCCTTCACAATCAGTATACCAGTAATGTGAGTTGGAATGCATACCGTTAGCAAAATAACTTCCTTTGAAATCCCCGTTTCTTCCAATACACTCCTGAATATCCCATTCCAGTCCATATTGGTCACAACCGTTAGGAGCGTCATATCCTTTCCCCGATGAAAACCAGAAAGTAGTTGACATGGTTGTTGCAGCTGCCTTCACACAACATTCGTAATAACCCAGAAAAACGGACTTTTTGGATACAACAGCACCTCCTTTTATATTATATGTCAGGTCCTTTCCATAAGCATGAATAACGGTATCCTTATCCATTTTTTCGCCTCTGATTTGCAAATAACCATCGGCAACTGATATTTGCGAGCGCATAAACAACCCAGGTTCCCTTCCTCTCCAGGTTGGATGATGGTCGAGCCATTTGGAGGTATCTAAAGCTGAACCATTAAATTCGTCGGAGAAATCCCTGTTCATTACCCAACGCTTGCCTTTAGGCGGCTTTGGAGGGTCAGCAAGTAAGTACGTTGATATTGAAACCAATAATAGAAACGTAATAATCTTTTTCATTTTTGTAGAATTTGTTTTTATAAAGAGATTGATATATTTATTCAAAATGTATGGTGACAAATTATTGTATATTTAAAAAATGGAAGAGGCTTTTTATGTAAAAAAAGAGGGGAACATCCAATTATATAACCTCTGAATGTTTTTTCTATTCACATAGATTACTGTAATTTTTCTTCCCAGGTTAATTTATCAATACTTACACCCATATCAGGATAAACAACACTGGAAATATACCATTGTCCATCTTCACCCTTAAATACCTCGGGAGCATGAGAATTTAATATGGTAATCTGCTTTTCTTCATCAATCCCAAAATCATTTATATTATCCGATAAATACACGTGCGCTTTGTGCGTATACGCACCCATTAAGTTTTCCCTGTCCCACTGAGCGTCTTCCCAAGAACATACAAATAGATAAAATGAGTTGTTATGAAAAATTACTGACGGTGATTCCGGATCGAAATTATTGGTCGTAAGAATGGTTTTGGCATCACTCCAATGGATAAGGTCTTTTGAGATTCTCGTCCGCACACACTTATCGGAACAATAGGTAATATAATAGATTACTTTATGAAAAATTAAATTAGGATCACGTGCCCCTTTTTCTTCAACAAAAAGATTTCCTTTTGGCGTCCAATTATATAAGTCAGTAGAGGTAGCCAACCGAATTGGGCTATGACCATAAACCATATAATATAAATCTTGTTTTTTCACAATATATGGGGCATGATTGGCCGCTATTTCACCTGGTCTCTCATTTGGTGGAAGTACTTTAGGTAGTTCAGAATAATGATGCTCCCTAATCGTTTCGTGAAATGCCGTAGCGGATGACACCGCATGAAACGAAGCATACTCCCCTTGATGAATATTCCCTTTTTTAGGATCTGTATAAGGATGTGTAATTCCGAAAATATGCCATTTCCCATCCTCTGCTTTTATAAAGCAATGGTCGTTTGGGATCCACCTGTCGTACCACTGGCTTTCTTTTAACAGCTCAGTATCCGGGCCAAAGAAATAATCCCCCGAAGGTTTATATATGCATGTATATTGATTGGCTTGCCTGGGAACTAATATTTTTTTTGAGTTTGACTGTTTACACTGAGCTAATAGTAAGATTACTCCCAATGATAAAATTATTATGTATTTCATCTGTTTAAAAATCATCATATCACTGATATTCCGTATTATATATATAATAACCCACCTGTGTGGCCTGATTATTTGCTCCGGTCATGCCGGTTTCTGTTTAAAAATTAGATAATACCTGCCCGGCGCAGGCGGGGACTACGAACAGAATATACTGAGCGCAGAGTTTTTCGTATTCATTCCCGAATCAAGTTGGGGAAAGGCTATTGCGATAAGTCAAGTGGCTTTCAGCTCATTTTTAATTAGAGGATTTTCGAACATAAGTATAATAGACACCATAGCTTTCCTCCCCTTCAACAAAGTCATTGGTCAGCATTGTCTTTCCTTTCTTCAAACTCACTTTAAATATTACCTCTTCATCCTCCTTGCCAATCTCTTTCTCAAAAACCTGCTCGGCAATTTTAATTCTTACTTTATTAGCATGGATGGCTTCATAGTCAAACCGGTTTTTAGGGTTTACATCAGGAATGCCTGCCACTGGACCGGGACACTCTTTAGGCCATCTGCAACAGGAAATAATATACTCACCATCTTCCTCTATTTTTAAAACATGGGTATTGTTTTTGTTTTTCATCCCTGCTGCCACCTGTTCACATTTCCAAATTCCGCCATCCTCGCCAATAGCATGCTGAATGGTTAGCTTGATTTCCGTTTGAGCATCATTCCCGACAATTTGCACAGGCAACTCTTTATATTCAGGATAAGTTTTAGAGACTTTTAGGAAAGAAGCATTATCTTTTAACAGTTGCCGTACCACTTCGGGGTAGTATTGGGCCACATTGTTTTTCTGCTTGGGATCTTTTATGATATCATACAGTTTCGTGCCATTCACCAAGCGCCATGGGCCTTTTAGAACGCACGTTTCATCTACATCCTTGGGTTGGCGCCAGTCCTGTCGGTGGTGAACAAACACGGAACGGTTTGGAAGTTTTTTGTTGCTATCGGTTAATAGCGGAGAAAAATCCACTCCATCCAACCTAACTTCTTCGGGAATTTTCAAATCGCATAATCCTGCCAAGGTTGGAATCAAATCAACATGAGCTGCCAGCTCGCCGACATCCTTTCCGCCTTGTATTTTTCCATTGGGCCAGCGGATAAAAAACGGAACAATATGACCGCCTTCATGCTTACTTCCTTTTATTCCTCTATAACCTTTGTTGTATCCCAATTTGCCATTATAACCATAACGGGTTCCATTATCGCTCATATAAATGAGAATGGTATTTTCAGCTAAGTCTTTCTTTTTCAGAAACTGGTCGAACTTCCCGAAATTCTCGTCTATATTGGCAATCATGCCATATAAATTGGCATCTATAACCCCCTCCAGGTGTTTGTATGGTACAGCATATTTTTCGGCAACAATTAAGGGGTCGTGAGGAGCATTGGTAGGCAAATAGATAAAAAATGGTTTGTCTTGGTTTTTATCAATAAACTTCATGGTTTCGTTGAACCAAATATCGGTACAATAACCCTCAAACTGCCGGGGCTCGTTATTCACATAATACACATCATCAAAGTAACTGTTTCCCCAATAATCGGACAGTTCCCCAACACCTCCGGCTAAATGATGAATGGCGGTATCAAAACCACAATCGGTAGGACGGGTTGGGTAATTATCGCCCAGATGCCATTTGCCAAACAATGCGGTTTTATAACCGTTTTGCTTAAAGATATCAGCCATGGTTAGGCAATTTTCCGCTAAAGCATCTCTGCCTTTGAATGTTGCCCAAGCGCCATTGTTGATAGGATATTGCCCGGTCATGACAGCCGCACGCGTTGGGGTACAAAGCGGGCTAACATGAAAATCGGTCATGCGAACCGCCTCATCGTAAAAAGCGTCGATATGGGGTGTTTTTAACCACGGGTTACCATGACATCCCAGATCTCCAATTCCCTGGTCGTCGGTTAAGATTAATACTACGTTGGGAGGTGTTTGTATTTTAGTTTCCGTGCAGGAAAGTAGTAAAACAGAGGTCAGTAGAATTAATAAGTTTTTTATCATGGTTTTATTTAAGATTTAACACCATTGCATTGAAAACACAAATAATCATTAAGAAATAAGAAGGAATAATTTGAAGTTATCCAACTATCATCCCCCCATCCCCGCTTCTTTAACGTGGTACTTCCCCCTTGCCTATGGTCAAAGGGAAGATCATAAAATATTATTATCTAAATATTTGAGATTATATTTTAATCAGTTTCAGCGATGCGATATTGTTACCAGATTTTAATTGAAGGATATATGTACCAGACGACAAGTCTGATATATCAATTTTAGAATCTTTTTCGCCTGTTATTCCTCTATTTAATAACTTACCTGTAATGGCATATAATTCAAAGTCAGTTGGAGAATCCAATCCTTTAATAAACATGACCTCTCCAGCTGGATTAGGGGCAATTCTAACCGTTTGAGCACCTAATTTCCCCACTGCCGTATCGTGGTTGATTTTCAGACTAAACTCTGCTGTATTTAAAACAGAATGGTCACTATTGCTAATTAAAGACACTGCAGCAATATAAGTTCCGTTTAGTTCCGAATCTTCCATTTCCATTAAAAGATTTCCGTAACCCGCATAAAGCTCCTTCTCGCTGCGTAGAACAACGGATCCATGCTCATCCTTTATTTCCAATACAATTTTATTGTCGCCATTGCTTTGGTAATTTACATTAAAACTCAAAGCGTCAGCTTCCAATGAAGTCGGCTTTTGCGAGAACATTATCTCTTCAGAAAAAACATTATTACTTTCACTCGCGCTTTGTTCATCAACAGGTAAATAAGAATAGGTTCGTACCCAATCATAAAAGGTCGTTCTTTCTTCCCAGGTACCAGTCATTCCACCATCAGCAGGAACGGGACTCCAATCGTAGGTTTCACAAACCAACTTGATATACATCTCAATATCGAAATTAGCTATAGGTTTGATAGTGTACTTATATTCACCATTCAAATAAAAGAGTATTTCAGTAGCGCTTTTCCACCAAACGCCATAGGTGAAATAATTATCGTAGACTTTACCATTGGTTTCTGCGTGATTCCCTTTTGAACCGGCCGGAATATGTGCACATGTTTCCGGTATTCCACGGCTGTGGGTATTGGACCCCATCTGGGTTGTTTTTGCATGCGTAGCAGGGTAACCGATACATTCCTGAACATCCAGCTCTGTTGTTCGTCGCTGACAGTCGGTACTTTCGTTGGAATAATTAATCAGCCAAAAGGTAGACGACATGAAAGTTTTATTGGCTTTCATTTTACATTCTACAAAACTACCTAGTTTAACCTTGTTTTTTGAACGTACATGTGCTCCTTGATGCGTCCATGTTTTTCCATTGACTACACGTGCTTCCGAAAAAACATCGGTAGTCAGCCTCAGGTTTCCTTCACCCACCGTAACTGCTTCGGCGGTAAAAAGTCCCGGTTCACGACCAATCCACCGCGTGTCTGTATTTTGCCAAACGGTTTCATTTAATGCACTGGTTCCATCAAATTCATCCGAACATTCATTGTTTAACACCCAGCGGTAACCAAGTTCGGGAAGAGCGGGTTGGGCAAATATGTTAATGTTGATTAATAATAGAACCAGTGTAGAGATTTTTGATTTTTCCATATTTGAAATAAAGATTGTTTTAGTACATCCTAAAAGTAATTAAAGGTAGTAGCAAACCCGCTGTTGATTTCTAATCAAAAACTATACAAGCGGTAAAATATTAGGTACTTCGGTCAAGGTAATGCAGGTTAATATGATTCAGGTTAAACATTGTATATAAAAATAAGCTAATTAAGGGGGTATTTTAAATTTTCCAAAAGAAGATGTCCGAAACTGATATTGCTTAACTGCAGAACTTACAATTTGCAAAGCAGGTATGCATGTAACCCCTATCCCCACATCTGCGATGCGGTACTTCCCCCGGTCTCAAGACCAAAGGAAGAACCATATATAAGGCCTTACAACTTAAAGTTTGATCAAAATATTTATGACTTTTGATGTCAACCCTAATAGCACTCCGTTTCAATAGCCTACAAACCAACTTGGCTTTTGCCCGCATTGGGGCAGTTATTTGCATGGTGCTATCCATAGGTCGATGCCCTATGTTGGTCCTATAAGCCCGTTGGGCTTTATTGAAATATGAGAGAGTACAAACATTGTTCATTCTTAAAGTTAATCGCATTAGGCTCTATGCCGGGGAAGCGTTTTTTACATGATGTATTTATTTTTACCTTCTACCTTTGTAACACCATCTTCCTAGTATGCGACAATCCTTCTCCTTTTATATTTAGGATATAAATTCCGCTTGAAACAGCCGAACCCAGACTCATATCAAATTCTCGATTGGAAGGATTTACTGTTTTCCGTTCTTTTTTAACGACTTGTCCTCTCAAATCAATTAATGAAACTTCTAACTTTCCTGAATAATCGCTGTTACTAATAATTTGAAATTTAGAACAGCTTGAATCTGGATAAACCAACCAATTGTTTTGCGAGGATATATTATCATTTACCGAAACGTCTTCTGGTTTGCCGTTATAAGCCCCAATGTTTACTTTCCCGGATTCCAGATTTATAGGATTTCCATAAAAATCGACTGTTGGATAAGGAGCTATATCTTTAAAAACGCCATATCCTGCATTTATAACTACTGGACCTGTAATATTAGTTCCTTTATCGATAGCAGGACTACCCTCCTTCAGTTGATATGCCAATTTATCAGCACCGGTACCTGTAAACATCGGATCGCCTTCTACAGGATTGGTATCCATGTTTACCCATTCGGTATTAACGTTACCTTCATAAAGGTTATTGGTCATTGTAAACGGGGTGTCATTGTCTCTTACTGAAAATTGCAAATGCCCCATAGTAGCGCCATTGGTGGATGAAAAAATATTGTTATAAATAAACATATTTTTGGCATCTACATTAAAGGTGGTGGTAAATTCCTTATCAATAACTACTGTATTATTATATACATATACACCATCGCTTAACATCAAGCCACTATCAACCCATCGGTCAGAATAAATATAAACAGTACTACTTCCTGCTTTCCAGTCCGAAACTCCTTCGGTATACCTAAAACCACTATTCACACTCACATTAAAACGGTAAACTGCATCTATATTGTTAGCCAAAATTTCAACAAACCCGCCAATACAGTCGTCCATATAATTGTACTGAACAAAGGTATTGGTATTATGCTTATCAATATGAATACCATAGGAATCGAGATAACCTCGGGTACTTAAGCACATGTTATACTGTATCACGGTATTCATTGCCTTGTAGTTCCATACCGAACTACCGCGAGCGGGCATGCGAGGGTCTGTAGATGCTCCGGGATGATCAAAAATATTGTTTTCAATCAGGCAGTTGTAGGTACCATTGGGCAACACTGCTGTTCCGCCATTATAGGAGAATTCATTGTTACGCACAACCACATTCATGATACGGTTGATGGAATCGTTGCCAATACCTTCGTTTCCTCCACCTCCTCTAAATTGGATACCTAAACGCTGTAGGTTGGTAAAATAACTGTCTTCAATAATAACCCCGTTGATGTTTTTTTCCTTACCGGCCACAGTATTTTTAGCACTGGTAAACCTGATACCGGAAACCTGGATAGCATCAAAGTCTTCGGGACTAAGCATGGGCTGCACGGCAAAAACATCTCTGACGGTAATATTACGAAAAACCAGGTTTTTCATGGTTTTATCACTGCTATTATGAATGGAAATACCAAAGGCATCGGTATCTTTTACTCCGGACCTGGCAACCAAACGGTCGTTTTTCACCTCTATCCCATCAAATATTATGTTGCCGCAATTCTCTATCCTGATCGCCTCCTGATAGTCGCCACCCGCTTGGGCTCCAACCTGTCCGTTTATAATAGGT
Organism: Saccharicrinis sp. 156; assembly: GCF_050589685.1. Classification (NCBI taxonomy): domain Bacteria; kingdom Pseudomonadati; phylum Bacteroidota; class Bacteroidia; order Marinilabiliales; family Marinilabiliaceae; genus Saccharicrinis; species Saccharicrinis sp. 156. Next base: position 25,662 of record NZ_JBNGOS010000019.1, on the reverse strand, counting down.
TTTTCTCCTTCGCCATACGCTGTAATTACAACAGGATCATCTTCGCTTCCGGAACCATTGACACTATAATGTCCCTTAAACTCATCCCCACTTTTAAATAAAACGGTATCACCTGGCATTAGGGTGGTGGCACTAATTTTATCCAACGTAAGCCAAGGCTCCGCCTTGGTACCTGCATTATCATCATGCCCTTCTGAACTGCTTAAATAGTAAGCTGTTTGCCGGATGGATTCTACTACTTTAAAATGATCTATATCAATCGTTCCCGACCAATAATGATACAAGGCGATTTTTACCTGTGCAGCTCCATAAGGCACAACAAAGCTAACTTCCAGGTTTTTCCATTCTTGTCCTTCGGTATCGTTGGCTGGTTTATAATCTGCAGAAGAAGCTATTATATCGTCACTTGTAGACAATACGCGTAGCTGCCTTTTAAAAGGACCTTTGCTATCCAAGCTGTACAAATAAGTCTTACCGGATTCTACATTTATGGTTTTGGCCATTTGCATTTTTGCACCGGCATTTACATCCGCTACCATATGGACAAATTTATTCCCATTACTTTCTGTAACAACAGACGTAACATTGCCGGTATACGCATCGCCTTTTGTCAACACATATCCTTGTGTGCTTAGGTCGGTACCTATGGACAAATTTTCAAAATCTTCTTGAAAAACTGTTTGGGCAGATAAGTAGGTGGCTAAAAAAAATAAAGTGGCAAATAGGACTTTTTTCATTATCTAATCGATTCATTTTTCAATGTTCTAAAAATACAAACCCCTTCCGGATATTCAGAGGGGGTTATTGCCTTAAAACAAGTGTGTTTTTATTATTTCGGTGATTGTATTGCCTGCATAATATAAACCGAAGCGTGACTTTTGATGTTCGAAAAGAGAATTATAATTGGCGAAATTATCTAAGTGCTTATGCATATAGAGTTCACAGGCTGATAACTTCCCATCCCCAATCCAACTCATGCCTTTTATTTAAGAAGTTAGTCTCCTACTTGGTTAGGCGGCCAATGTTGGGTGATTCTACATATCCCAACCTACTCATTTCATAGTATATTAGCATTTTGTTAAGAAATGCATGGATGGCATCGTAACGGTGGCTCGGGATTAACCACCATAATTTGTTGGGTTGCTTTTATTGAGCAAAATCTATATCGTTTACGACCATAAGTACACCAGCAACGAGTAAAACTAATTATCTCGTATTTATATCATTCAAACTTTAAAATAACTATCAGGAATTAACTAAAAGCCACTGTCTATTTGGGTCAATAAAGCATGTGTAATATGGGAGCAATGAATCGACCAAGTATATCATTAATTATTAATGCAGTAAACCAACAACATTAGTTTTACAAGCTTAAGTACTGTAAACAGATACGGTAAAAAGGTGTATGTGAATAATTAAAGTATCGGATTAACAAAGGCTAAATTGTCATCCAAGACCAAAGTGCACTTGATACTGACAGACCTTTAGTACATCGATAGGGAAACGAGTGGAAACAGATAGTATATTATCGAATAAACTATTAGATCTATTCTCTAATTAATCCCAACATAATACTCTTGCATCACATCCCCTGCCTTTTGTGCTGCCTTTTATCCGACAAGAGTCTTTTCTGGTGCCAGCCTTCCTGATTGCTTGGGTGACGACGATAAAGTGAACGAAAATCGAAAAGCGCCCATGGAGTGGTTCCTCAGAAATTTTGAATATTTTTAAACACGCCCCGATTCTTTTCATACCGGTTTTTCTGATTACCTAACTCCACGAATAGACCTTTTCGCCATCACCTTTTTTCCTTACAAACTTTCACAACCAAATTCGGCAAATATCAATGGCTTGACGTTAGCCACATCCCATTTCATTTCAGAAGAGTCAACAGGCCAGAGAACATTCCATCACTAAAATTCATTTACACCTAGTTACATCCACTACCTTGGAAAGATCATCTTTATTTTAACCGTAATGCTTTTCGCATTGAACCCGCAATATACATTAGAAATCCTATTACACATTGAAATTACTTTAAAACAAGACACTTCGTTGCATCACTTCAACTCACCAGAACGATGCTCCTGAAAGTAATCGGGACAAGTTATGCCTCGTTTCAGTAATGCCTTGTTTTATTGTACTTGCAATGCTCATGACGAACCTCCAATACATTATCCGGATTGAAACGTGAATTATCAAATGCAGGAACGACCAATCCTGTACCATGTAAATCGTGAGCCAGATTAATTAAATCGGTCAACACTTTGTTTCTATTAATTATTTGGACTGGTCCCGTCGGCAGCCCTCCAGATAATGATCCATGCTCTGTTTTTATCGAGATAAATCCTTTCATGCAGCATCGTGATCGCTTTATCCAGCACCACAGGAATTTTAGATTCGATACCTTGTCAAAGCAGGATTTCTTCACACATCGTCAACATAAAACACTTTTTAAAGCCATTAGCTCCTGATAACGGTTAACGATATCTTCATGAATTTTTTCCAACTGTGAATTAAAAATTCTAATCTCGTCACTTTTACCTCTTGCATTCCTTTCCAATTATCCCATTTTTCTGGATTAATGTACCTCTTTAGTAAAATTATACAACCCCTACCATCCACTGTAATAAGCAAATAAACAGGAACTTTACTTCCTTTTACCTTTAGTTTCTTCAGAAAAAAACAGACCAAAAGATATTGTTAAAGCCGTCATACCTTCTTTAAATTTAAATAATTTTCTCAACTCTGGGTAACCGAATAGGTCGCATTTACATTGGTGTTTTTTGGTTTAAATTGATATGGCCAAAAACAAAAAAGCCCGTAAACAGTAGGTTTTACGAGCATTTGTTTTTCTTTGAAGAGTAAGTTGTCGGGATGACAGGATTTATCAATCGCCCTATAAACCGTAATGTATCAACAATTTAAACAAAATTCACAAACTAAGTTACACTTAATTTACACCTGCAATTTGACTTATAATGTATTGATTTGTGGTCTTTTGACAAGTACTAAGATACGAAAAAACATTGGTTTAGAGTGTCAAAACACTACAAAATCAATGGAGAATTACATTCTTCATAACTGTCTCTTTTAATGCAATACCGTGAAACTTATTTATGAGACTAGTTTTTGAGACGGTTAGGAATAGCGTAGGATGTAGAAGGGTGATTTGTATTATCAAACCCTGGTTTGGAGAGTGCAAATTATATAAATATTAGACGCTCTTTTTTTTCTAAAGCAAAAGGTATCACCGAGTAAACTCCTAATAATTTTATGACAAGAATTCGTTTAAATAGAGCAACTGAAATTATTAACTTCAACCCCAACTATTTCAGAGGTAGCTTATTCTTGTGTTTTTCCGCTCCCTATTACTCTAGCAATACCTTTAGTTAAATCTAGAGTGAGTCCAACTAAATTAAGAAAGTTGGAAGATAAATTGATTGAATCAGGATCAATATTAAGGGCGATTGATCCTGACTGCACATATCTCCATTCATGCTTAATATCAGATAATTGCATTAATTCAGGATACACACCTGACAAATCCAACTCGTCATCCATCTCCTTTTGCAATTTAACCAACTGGATGAAAAGCTGCTTTACTTTGGTCTGGTATTCTTTCTCATCTGCAAGGTCGTTCATTTCCTGCGGATCTTTTTTTAAATCGTAAAACAATACTTTCTTTGCCTCGGGATAAGCAATCAGCTTAAAACCGTCTTTGCGTATCATCCGCTGTTGTTTTGTGTAACAACCATAAATAGCTGAATAAGGGCTTTCCTTTTGTTTACCTCTAGCCATTTTCATTAAACTATTAAACTCTATATATTTGGGTTTATCAATACCCGCCAGATCCAATGTTGATGGCATAATATCCTGCAGGTAAACATCCATATCCCGTTTCTTGTTTTAATGCTACTACAATATGAAAAGATTTTAACTTAAATAACCTTTTGTATTCTCACCAGCTTTAATCTCCTTATTGTTAACAGACAAAGCAGTGATAAGCACTTGAGGCAATATTTCATTCTGTTTTATTTCACTTGGCTTAAAAACGGTCAGACCATTTAAACCTCCGAAGTAGAAATATCCTAACTTACTTTTAAAGTAGGAGGCTTGTCTGAAGTTATTGTGAGCCAATCCATCTCTAACATCGTACACTATTGATTTTTTTTTGTTTGTATTGATCCTGCCAAGACCCATATCGGTACTTAACCACAAATGATTTTTATCTTCCTGAAGGATACCATAAACAGCATCATCTGGCAATAGGTCATTTTCTGTAAACTGATCCATTAGATAAGATTCTCCATATTCATCTATATAAATCTTCCGCAAACCTTTACCAAAGGTTCCCACCCATATATTACCCAATTCATCCTCCATAAGTGAAAATATGTTATTATTCACCAAAGTCGTACCCTGTTTCTGATTTACAGAGAGCTTACTAACCAATAATCTACCATCTTTATGAATTCCCTGATATACACCAGTGGTAGTACCAAACCAATAATTCCCTCTATTATCGATAAGAAAGCATTGCATAATCCCATAGTTCTTAAACCCAATCTCTTCCGCAGTTAATCTCACATCCTGTTTTATTTTCTCCCATGGGTTTGAAACTAATACACTGCGATTTCCTCCAATCAGTATTTGATTTTCATCAATTTGATGAATAACCCGTATTTGATACAGGTTGACTCTTTTTTTGTCTTTTTCAAGTATTACTTTTTTAAATGAATCCACAAATGGGTTATATACTACTAATTCCTGATTTGTACCTATCCAAATATACCCTTTGCGGTCTTCGTAAATAGAAAGAATAATTTCCTTTGACGGAAGATGAATCCTTGCTTTTAAATTTTCAAATTTTAGATTACTTATATTCTCGTCATTTACAGGTTCCTGGCTTCGGCTAATGCCCCTACCATATGCTGACACCCAAAGAAATCCTCTACTATCTTCGAGTATAGATGTAACTAAATTTCCTGAAATAGAAAATTTGTCGTAGGGGTTATGCCTATAACCCATAAATGCTTTCTGCATCAGATCCAACTTACTTATTCCTCCTTGAGCAGTTCCAATCCAAAGTACATTATACTGATCTTGCAGAATACAATTTATGCGATTGTTGCTTAAACTCTCTTCATTTTTTGCATCAAAACTAAATTTTACAAAACTCTCTTTTTCTGGAACATATCTTAACAATCCTTTATTTAGCGTACAAACCCATATGTCACCAGAATGATCTTCAAATACATTGGAGATTGACAGGTTTTCATTGAATTCATCCTCTTCATTTAGAAATTTAAATTTACGGATGATGTGCATTCTATCCCCTTCCATACTGCTTTTGTACAATCCCTCATCCGTCCCTACCCAGTAAATTCCATTAATTTCTCTAATTGTATTAATGTACTGATTCGAAAAAGAGTCTATTGATATCATCTTTTTAATGCTTGGCAGGCTATCTTCTCCCTCCGTAGAATAATCTACACGCCAAAGTCCACTGTAAGCAGACAAAAACATTTGTGACCTTTCGTCGAAATAAATTTCGTTAATATCTGAAATCTTGCCATCCGATGTAATTAGATTACTCGATACACTAAAGGAAATACTACCATTTACTTTGGCTGCTTTACATACAAAAACCTCATTTCTACCACAAACCCAAACCCTTCCTTTCGAATCGCTATTTATATGGCTCACTCTAATACTTTTATCTATAGGCACACTCACAAACTTCTCTAGCCATGGAATATAGACATTAACTCCATCCCGTGTACCGACCCATAATATACCCATACTGTCGGTGTGTATGCTTGTGATATAATTATGAGAGATAGATTGTTCTGCAGAAGGACTATACTTATAGCTTTTAAAATCGTAACCGTCATAACGGATTAAACCATTGGGTGTCCCAAACCATAAAAAACCATACTTATCTTCTTCAATGGCATTAATTGTATTCTGATTAAATCCTTCTTTGTTGGAGAATCGTTCGAATTTTATAAATGCAGATATGGCATTAACACATATAGCAAAGAGCAATATCAAAATTAGCGGCATCTTTAACTCTTTTCCCGTCTTAATCTTCATGGACAATTCTGTATTAAAAGTTTTTTAAATTTGACCATGTAAGTTAATGAAAATACAGTTGGTGCACTTTTATTATCGTGCATTTATTTATATATATCATGCATAATACTTGTAAGGACAAATAATTCAGAGCATCCACAATAAAAAAATCCCCATAATGTCATTCAGACATAAAGTGGTTGTTCAAATTTGTTAATTTTAAGATAAGTTAAAAGCGTTCTTAAACCATTTTCATCTATTGAAGAAACAATACTGTTTTCTAATGTTTCATTAAACCCGGGTTTGGCGAGAATTTTCAGAGGTTTATTGGGATGGAATTATTTAGTGATAGAAAATGGCTGGTTTGATGAGAAATTAAAGCCAATGGATATTCTGAAACACTATTATTTTCAAAAGACAACTTTGCTAAACTATTCTCGAAGGAATCAATGTAACCTGCTCTAATATATGAATTTTGCGAATCGGTATAAATCTAATCTTTTCTAACATCTTCTACAGAATCACCCTGTTGATAACAAACAAAACACATGATTAATTTAAAGCAAATGGAACACCCTGAGATAATTCATAAGATCATCAATTATTGTCTAAGGTTATTAATTATCTTCATTATAATCACATTCAAAATCAGAGCAATTTAATACATTATAATTGGTTCCATTATCTACACATTTATTGCCTTCCACATTAAAAGTTCTGCAAGCGTTTATATACATACCATTGTTAGTATTATCAATCACTTTATTATTGATTATATCCGTATAACGACACTCGTAACCGTTATATTCAACCATGTACAATCCGGCCATTTTGCTGGTTGTAGATTTTTGCCCGATTAAATCATTACCAGAAATAAGAATATGGTGACAGCCCTGTATATTCAGGTTAATTCTTTCATTGTCGAATATCTCATTGTCTTTAATGGTAAAATATCTGGATTCGTTGGTCACTGTTGTTGTTCCTCCAGCTAACTTTAATCCGCTACCTTCAATTGCATTATAAATTTTACAATTGTAAATTAAGGCTTGTCCCGCTCTTCGAAAGTAAATATTGTGGTATAAATAGTGTCCTCCGTTATCGTGTATATTAGAATATTCCAAACGAATATGAGTAGTGCCTTTTATATGAATACCCATCGTAAAACCACTAATCTCAACTTCCCAGGTTCTTATCCTTTGGTTATAATATTCCGTATCTGACCAAACCCCTAATCCAATTACATCAGGTAAATCATTAATAAGCTCATTTGCAGTATAACCTCCTTCAATACTTAATTCTCGTATTTCAACATCTGTAAGAGATGCATTATCAGCACCTATAAAATAACCTGTTGATGTTGTGAAAGCAGATGAACGTTTTAGAATTGTTTGTCCTATACCCTTACCACTTATTCTAACATTACTTTTTAAATGAATAGGAGTGTCAATATTATAAGTAATTGAAGAAAGGTAAATCGTTCCTCCTCCATTAGTGTTTGCCGCATCAATAGCATTTTGTATTCCTAATGCATCGTTTGAAGAAGGATAATAAGCAGTTGAATATACTATTGGTTTGTCTGCTGATTGAACTGTTGAGTATGTTTCTGTACCACTACCAAAGGATTCGCCCTTACAAATAAACGTAATCATTAATAGTGTATATATAGATAATAAAAGCTTTTTCATTCTATTGTAAAATATGATAGTTCCATTAGGTTATTTCAAATGAACCTGCGCTAAAATACTATTCCCCTAAATATACATCTTGTTCTTTTAGGGTAGGTTTTAACAAACTATATTCAACATTACCTGGCAAACATTTGTTAGTTACTGACAAACCAGCTAACACTCCAGCCCCCTGACCGATAGACATGGCAATAGGTGTTACCCGAATAGCAGCGCTGGCATGATGGTCGGCACCAATAGCACGTCCCGCAAGGATTAAATTACTTGCTTCATTAACCAATAAAGAATCTACTGGAATATAATAAACACCTTCATCCCTAAGATGAACCGAGTCAGTTGTCTGTCCATCTGGCGAATGGATATCTATCGGGTATCCTCCAATAGCAATGGCTTTCTCAAACTTTCGTTCGTTAACCAAATCATCAGAAGTCAACACATATTTAGCTTGCGGGTGTCGGGACTCACGAATCCCGATATGAGGGGCAGTGCTTTCTAAAGTACAATTCTCGAAACCTGGTGCATATTTGCGCAAGAACTGGAATATTTCTAAACATTGCTTACGCCCAATAGTTTCAGCTCTACTTATATCAAAAGGATTGGTAGGATCCATACCTAGAATACGTGAAGTATTGAAGATAAACTCACCTTCGGTATTGGTTTCAAAAAACAATACGTTATCACGTGGGATGCTAACTTCTCCATTATCTTTGGCTTTTTGCCATAAATCATAAAACCCCCAAAGCGAAATACGTGAAACCCGATTCAACACTTTTTCTTTGTCTTCAGTTCTAATTTCATCATCAAACTGCTCCCAGTTTTCCTGCATATATCTTTTTAAGGCTTCCGTATTTATATTTCCAATCTTTACATTCATAGTAAGTGGCTGTGATTTACTATCCTCGTCTCTACCCAAAGTAAATGGTACACCTGAAAGCTTTACAAGTTCACTGTCTCCACTTGCATCAATAAACTGTTTTGCTTTTACCTGTTGTATTCCTCCACGGTTATGAATATAAACCGACTCAATTTTATTGTTCTCCATTTCAACATCAATTAATCTGGTATGGTATAGAATATCAACCCCAGCTTCAAGTACCATATCTTCAAGTACTACTTTTAACATTTCAGCATCAAAAGGCGTTACTGTAGAGCAATAACCGGTTCCATCTAATATATGTCCGGGACTGGCACCTAGCTTTACCAATCTATCTACCATTTCATTAGGTGTTCCGAATATTAACTGCTTACCTGCCCTGTTGTGAAAGGTCATCATTGGCCCAACACCCATAGCAGTTAGCGATCCTCCTAAAAAACCAAACTGTTCTATCAATAATACTTTAGCACCAGTTCGTCCTGCTCCAATGGCTGCGTGACTCCCTGATACTCCCCCCCCTATTATAACAATATCGTAACTACTTATCTGTTTTGACTTTAACTGTCTCATATCTATCTGATTCTATATTTCTTTCTTTTTAAACACAAATTCATGCAATATGGCTGTTGCCATAACAACAATAGCACCTACAGGAAACCACCAAAAGAAACTTATTCCTTCATTGTGCATCCAGGCAATAGCAGCAACGGCCAATAACGAACCTATTAAGATAGCAGGGAATGAACCTTTCCTCATCAAGGCCAGGAAAGCAATACCCACTAAGGTTCCATAAACGTATCCTGGGACTTTGAACCCCAAGGCCAACAGACCCCCACCTTGAGAAAAACTAAACATATATGCCAATAGCCCCAATATAGCCCCCCATACTACAATTGTATATTTTGAAATATTCACTACTTTCTGTTCTGGCATCGTTTTTAACTTTGGAAAAATAAAACCACCAACACCCATAACACTTGTTTGTGACAATGCTGCTAAAGCTGATGTTAAAGTAGATATACCAGCGGCAAACATAGCTGCGATGATAACTCCTGACACCCCATCAGGAAGCTGGTTCACCACATAATAAGGAAAAATACGATCTGGTTCGGTAGCAATAGAGCTGGCAACATTTTGTGAAAGTGGATTGATATCGTAAAATGCAACCAGTGCAATCCCCACAATGGCCATTACCCAAGTAATAATCAGTCCCAATGCAGAGAACCCTACCGCTTTACGTGCTTCTTTCAGGCTTTTACAACTCAAAGCGCATTGGGTTACCACCTGATCCACAGCGTTGGCACCAAATTGAAAGAATGTACATCCCAAGATTCCTACCCAAAGAGTATATGTTTTGTGCGGATCAAGCGATAAGTCTATCAACACTAGTTTTGCTTTTGTATCTGCAATAGTCAACATTTCACTTAATCCTCCAGGGATATCTCCAATAGCAAAAAACAAAGCAAAAAGGGCTCCAAATATAAATATGGCAAATTGTACTGCAGCCGTCCACACCACTGTTGTAATACCCCCAATATACGACCATACAACTGCAAAAACTGTGATGATGAAAATACACACGATTGTGCTTTGTCCTGTAATAACACTCAATACAAGAGCAGTACCTAATAGGCGCACCGCCTGACTCAAGGTTGCCCCCCCCATAAAGAAGGTTCGTGACAATTGACTGGTTTTAACCCCTAATCTGTTTTGAATAAAATCATATGGGCTATATATTCCCTCTTGATAATACTCTTTGAGCAATACAAAAATCATAAGGATACTACCCAGAGCAAAGCCAAATGTCATTTGCAAGTAGGTCAAATCTCCATCCGGAGAAAATACAAATGCAGGAACTGCAATAAAAGTTGACACGCTGGTAGTGGTGGCTATCAAAGCTAACGAAACAGCCCACCAAGGCAGGTTGTTTCCCCCTTTAAAAAAGCCATCCAATCCTTTATCTTTCCCCTTTACCAACTCCCCAAAGACGGTTGTTCCAATCAAAAACACAGCAAGAATTATCCAGTTTAACACTGAAAAATTACCTGTGGCAATATTGTTTTCCTGGGCTGCCAGATGAGTAAATCCCGTAAAAAAAAGGAATAATAGAAATATGTATTTTTTATTCATTTTAATAATTATTAATCAATTTGTTTAAATACGATGGGTAATTCTCACCCTTTACAGTCCCGCTACCTTTGGCTCCTGCTCCATTTGTAATTGAATCGCCAAAGCAGATAATCTTTTTATAGTTTTTTAGTAATTTATTTTCTTTTAAATATTGATATATTACGTTGGCAATAAAATGGTACCCAAGGGAAGTAGGATGAACGCCATCCGCCTTGTTGCTATTTTTTATGTTTCGTATAAACAAGTCCTGGTTGTACACTGGAACGCTCAATGCCATAAATTCTTCGAAAAGATTGACAAATAAAACCTTGTTTTTAAAAGCTATTCCCTTAACTATATGGCTCACCGAATCCATTATTTCATTGGGAGCTTGTTTGTACTTTGTTCTATCATGACGCTGAAACAAGTATGCGCTATCTACAGGAGGAGAACTCATCATTAATACCTGCGAACCGCTTTCTTTTACGGTTCTTACTATTTTTTCCAGGTTTTCTGAATACTGGGCGTAGGAAAGCATTTTTCTGGAATTGAGCATATCGTTAGCTCCCACCATCAGAATCACCAAATCGGGGTTTTCTTTAAGTACATCTTTATCTAACCTTTTTAGTAAATCAAGAGTTGAGTTACCGCCAACACCTTTATTGACAATAGTTATCTCACCTTGATCAGTTAACAAATTATCATCAGATACAACTTTACAATTGGAAGTCAACTCATTAAAAATGACTGGCATCTCTGTTTTGTTTACTAAAGTAATATTATTGGCTCCTGCATAGGTTCCTAATGGTGAACCTGGCTTTCGATATTGATGAACATCTGCCCAAAACGATTCCCCAAAAACGATTGGAACTTTAACCTTCCTAATTCTTCCCTTATGGTTACGGATACTAATTTGATGTCCTGAGCCATTTATTTCTGCCAAGCGATGAACTTGGAATTGGCTAACAGTATCTACTAATTCCAAATCTACCTTACAATTTTTGATATCCTTTGTAATAAAAGTAATGAGAGGACCATACATAGCATCGCCTTTGCAATTCTCAATTACCCCATTGGTTCCGATGGAAAAACCTTTCTCCTGACATCCTATTACAGTAGAACCAACAACCTTAGTTGGAGGCAAATTGGCACTTAAATCAAAGCCCGAACGCATATTCTTCACCGTACAATTTATAACTGTTACTCCTTGGGTTCTCCGTTCATGTAATCCCCCTTTGGGATAAGTTCTAATTCCATCTTCCGACAGTGCTTTCATTTCATCGGGCATAATCTTTCCTGGAGGATAGTCACTTTTAAAATCAACATCAAAAGCCAATCCGGAAGTCTCGGCAAGCATCTCATTGGTCGGTCGCATTTTTCCTTCTACATAACAATCCTTAAGAAGCGTATTAACCGCTCCCTGCATAAAAATACCATGACCATAGGCATGGGTAACAACCTTACACTTCAATAGCTTGGTATTCATCCCTTCAACCAGTAAGACAGAATGTTTATGCAGAGGTACAAGAGCGTTCCTTCCCTTTCCCAGCAAATGACCATAACCATAAGGTGTTGAACCATGAACAAACAAATCGGCTTTTGAAATTATGTTATTATCTCCATTTATACGGAGCATCTGCACACGATGAGCAGGCACATCATCCCCCAAATCTCTTGCCTTGAGACCTTCTATGTAATTATGGCTGCCACTTACCAACACCTCTGCAAATTCTATCCTTTTAGCCTTATTACCAAACTTTTTATGAAACTTGGTATCAATACTAATAGTTACTCCTGACAGGTAATAGCTGCTATTATTTCCTGAAAAATGTATCAAAGAGGCAATAACAAAATCTGTAGAATCCAGACCTTTTTTGTACTGTTTGAATGTACTATGCTGACTAATTTTTGTCGAGCAAAGGGTATACTCCCCTGGCTTCATTTTTACCAACACATTACTCTTGACAGCATAGTTAGCCAATTCTTCCAATGACTGAATAAAAACGGTATCGCTTAAATTATTCCTTGCGTGTACCGTAAATACAGATATCATTAATATAAATACACCAATTAGGATCTTCATTTTATAAACTTTTTATTTCCTTTTAGTTACCGTAAGATTACTTATCAACTATTTGGCTATATGTAAGTTGATTATTCTCACCATTGTCCTTTAATAATTTACCATTTGAAACTACATTACAGCCTGAAGACAATTCTTCAAAAACCACAGGCATTCCTGTTTCATTGATTAAAGTAATATCGTAAGCTCCGGAAAATTCTGAAGGGTCATTATCCGGTTTTCTATACCTGTGAACATCGGACCAAAAAGACGCTCCGAACACGATAGGTATACCTGTTGTTCTCTTTAATTCTTTATGGTTTTTAAGCGTAATCATATGTCCTTTTCCGTTAATTTCCGCAATACGGTTAATTGGGTATTTACTTTCCGTATTTATCAGCTCCAGCTCCACCTCGCAATTTTCTGCTCTGTTTCCCTGAAAGGTCAGTAATGGACCATATTTAGCATCGCCTTTGCAATTTTTAATAATTGCATCTTTTATAACAGCATACCCTTTTTCCTGACATCCAATTGCTGTACAATCAATTATTTTTGTAGGAGGTTGGTTGGCTCCTAAATCAAACCCCGAACGCATATTCTTTACCGTAGTGTTGATCACAGTAACACCTTTTGTTTTCCTGCCTACCAGGTAACCGTAGGGATAAGTTCTTACACCATCTTCTGCAAGGGATTTCATCTCGTTAGGCATTATTTCTCCTGGAGGGTAGTCACTCTTAAACCCAACACTATAAGCGGGACCTGATGTTTCGGCTAACATATCATCTGTTGAACGCATTTCACCTTCAACGTAACAATCTTTTATCAAGGTATTTTGTGCACCCTGCATCACAATTCCATGCCCGAATGCGTGGGTAACCACTTTACAGGAAAGAAGTTTAGTGTTTATCCCTGACACAAGTAAAGAAGAGTGCTTTTTATGATTAACAATGGTTTTTCCACCTTTACCTAATAAATGACCATAACCATATGGATAGGAACCATTAATAAACAATTCGGTATTAGAGATCGTATTATCATCTCCCATTACATGCATCATGATAGCTCCCTTAGTTGGAGCATCATCTCCTATATCTTTAACTTTTAATCCATTAATGGTATTGTTATCGCCACTAACAAAAATTTCAAACAAATGACTGTTTCCAAATTTTTGATGAAGTTTTGAATCTATCTTTATCGTTACTCCGCTTAGCTCATAGTAACTATTATTACCTGAGAAATGAATCAATGTAGCAATAGGATAATCGGAACCAATTTTTCCATCTTTATACTTTTTAATGATTAAACTTTGGCTTAACAAAGTATCATTTAAGGTATATTCACCAGGTAACATTTTTATATTAACATTGCTCTTGGATGCATAAGATGCCAGTTCTTGCAGCGAGGCAACATTAACAATGCCTCCATTGTTGAGATCGCATTGCTTTTTATTATTATCCGAGGAATTATGGAAAGAACATCCCCAAAATCCCACTGCTATAATTAAAGGCAAAAAGATATTATACATGATTGTAATACGATTTAAATTGTTTAGAAAGGAAGCTTTGAAATTTAATACTTTAATACCACGTAAAAAAAGTGCCGGCATTACAGTCCTTTATTTTATAATGCCAGCATTGATTAATTCAAAAACTCAGAATTATTGAACAACAATTGTATTATTTGTTCCTTCGTCTGTTACATTATTATTATTTGTTGTTATGTAATTTAACTCTGTCAGCTTATTTAAATGCAAAGGCATATTAATAGAGCTTGTTAGGTTAACACTCCAAGCTCCAGCCATATCATCGGGGTTCTCATCCGGATTTCTGAATTCTCTTACATCTGCCCAAAATGATTCTCCAAAAACAATTGGAATTTCTGAATCGAGTGCATTTCCTTCGGCATTACTAATGTTAATAGTATGTCCAGTACCATTAATTTCTGCTAAGCGCGAAGGCATATAATCACTTTTGGTGTCGAGAAGTTGAAGAGCTACACTACAGTTTTTGCTACTTGTATACCAAAAGCTAAGTAAGGGGCCATACATGGCATCTCCCTTACTATTTTGAATAGCAATTCCGGAACCTCCAGAGAAACCTTGGGTTTGACAGCCAATAGCTGTACATCCGTTAATAATTCTATCTCCGCTACATGCCACCAAGTCGTACCCTCCTCGCATGTTTTTAACTGTACAATTAATAACTGTCACATTATTTGTTTTGGTAGGTACAAGGTTTCCACTTGAATACGTTCTAATGCCATCTTCGGAAAGTGCAATCATTTGACCACTAACAATACTTCCAGGAG
The DNA here is from genome assembly GCF_050589685.1 of Saccharicrinis sp. 156. Classification (NCBI taxonomy): domain Bacteria; kingdom Pseudomonadati; phylum Bacteroidota; class Bacteroidia; order Marinilabiliales; family Marinilabiliaceae; genus Saccharicrinis; species Saccharicrinis sp. 156. The sequence goes on along the minus strand of NZ_JBNGOS010000019.1, from coordinate 10,547 downwards.
GGTAAACCGACCTAAAGTTATTTTCGTAAGCCAACCCCGAAGTTTCTGCAAGCATTTCGTCTGTTGTGCGAACTGCCCCTTCCACATAACACTCTTCTATAAAAGTATCAACAGCGCCCTGCATTACTATTCCATGACCGAATGCACGTGTAATCACTTCGCACTTTAACAAATTAGTTCCCGTACCGCTTATCAGCAAAGATGAATGCTTTTGTAGTTTAGATACGATAGAGTAGCTTGTGTCTTTACCCAGTAAGAAACCATAGCCATATGGAGACGAACCAGATACAAACAAATCTACTTCCTCCAGTGTATTTTGGTTTCCAAGTACTACCATTGCGATAGCCGATACTTTGGGAACGTTGTTTCCTGAGTTGGTTACCTTCAACCCTTTTATGTTATTATCACTACCTGAAATAAGAACATCAAATATCTTTTTCTCAGGTAAATCATCATATATTTCTGTATCTATAACTATTTCAACACCTGAAAGGTCGTAAATACTGTGACTTCCAGAAAAGTGCAACAATGTTACTATTGAATACACTCCTGTTACAGAACTACCTGAATAAGAATCTAAATCAAGCTCTTTTGATGTTGAAATATCATCAATATTATAAGTGCCTGGCTCCATTTTTATCTCAACAGAATCAATTGCTGCATAAGAAATTAATTCTTGCAATGAACTAATGTTTATTACATCTGTCTCCTCAATTTCTTTTTCCTCTTCTATCTCTTTTATTGTATCATCATTATCATCTCCACACGACAAGATAAAAATTGATATGAACAAAAGCCAAATTACATTTCTCACCATAACTGTTTAGTTTATTAATTGAATTACAACTTCTTAACACGGATAAACACTATACTTTATCTTGCAATTTCTTAAGTCTCAATAGTGCCTCTAAATAATAATAATCGGCATAAATAATCGGCACATCTATTTCCCACTTTTTAGGCATATGACCAACTGAATGCTCAAGAATGGCCACATTGGCATCCGCACTTAAATAATCATCTGTTGAAAGTCGCTTAAGTAGCTCTACCGCTTCATCATAATATTTTTGTTTACTCGCTTGATCATTTAAAAGCTCGTATAACTCAAACATTCCACAAGCAGCAACTGCAGCTGCAGAAGCATCTTTAGGTGTGTTTGGTATAGCTGGATCATCAAAGTCCCAAAACGGGATACCATCTTCAGGAAGACGCTCTATGAATTTATCAGCCATTTTCATGGAAGTTTCTAAAAAGTCTTTCCTTCCTGTTTCTCTATATGCAATGGCAAAACCATAAATACCCCAGGTTTGTCCACGTGCCCACATCGAATTATCGGCATAACCTTGGTGAGCTTTTCCTTCAATAAAAGCTCCAGTTTTATCGTCAAATGAGGCCAGGTGGTAAGCGGAATAATCAGGTCGAACAATGTTTTTCATGGTCACCTCGGCATGATTTTCTGCGATATCCCTTAGATGTTTACCTCCACCATTCTTAGCCGCCCAAAACAACAGTTCCAGATTCATCATATTGTCGATAATGGTATTGTGCGGATATTGAGGTTTCATTGGCCAGGAATGAATCGATCCAACAATGGGGTTGTATAACGTAGCTAGCGTATCAGCTGCCGAGAGAAGTATTTCTTTATACTGATCATTTCCTGTTAAACGATAAGCATTTCCATAACTCGGGAACATTTGAAAACCGATATCATGATCCAGGGCAGGTGTATAAGCTATTTCTTTTAAAGGAGCAGTAAATTGTTGTGCTTGTTCTTTTATTTCTTCATCTCCTGAAAATTCATAGGCATACCATAATACCCCAGGCCAAAAACCACTGCACCAATCTCGCACTCCAACACATTCCCATTTTAATTCTCCCTCTGGGATATGACGAGGAAAACTATCTGTCGCCGTTAAGTAATCAGCTGCTTCTTTTACTTTTAACACACTGTGCTTTAATAGCTTTTTAGCATCAAAACTACGATTCTTCACCTGAGTATTTTTACACCCTAACATGGCAATTATTAAAACGAAAATTACCACTCCCTTATTCAATTTCATATGTCGTATATTAAAACCTTAATTTTTGTGCCTATGATAGCATAGACTTTATCTGTATAAACTTTTCATCTTACTTAATACACAATAACCTTTTTAGTAGTTACCGATATCCCTGCAACCTTCAAAATATAAATACCTGGTTTACATTTAAAAGTCATTCTGTCATCTATGGTTATTGCAGAGCCAACTACCTTCCCTGCCATATTATATATTGTTGCAGAAGAATTCTTTCCGTTACCTGTAATTGTTATCTCATTTTCCCCTGATAGTATACTATAATCCGCATCTAGATTTTGATCATCCACATCCATTGCAAGTAAAGCTTCTTCCAGTGCCTCTATACTGGTAAATGTCTTTATCCACTCAATAGAATATCCCGCAGTTCCCTCAATAATATTCTCTGTAACTTTCCACTGCAAATAATTTAAAATAGTTGGCTCTGTTAACGACAAGTTATTTTCAGAAGAACCAAACGAATTTCTTAAGTCGTAATAATAAACATTATCTGCTAATACTCCGTCGTGGTTTGCCCCTGTAGCGTCGTTTTTATAGGTTCCTAAATTACAATGTAATTGAAACGTATGAACAGGAGCATTAATCCACTTAATGGCCAATATTGGATAAGAAGCAGGGTATACAGTTAAGTCATTAATAATAAGGTTAGCTCTATTATAAGTTTCTTGGCTTAAGTTATAACTAACATTAAAAGACCCTCCGCTAACTTGTGCTGTAGCACCATATCCATAATGGTGAATACTCCATCCTTCTGACTTATTGTTAGTGTTAAACTCGTAACTTAATGCACTTTCTTGTGCAGAAATAAACATCCTTACCTGCAAAACGATGAACAATAGAGTTAACACACGCAATTTATAGCTAAATAGATTCTTCATAATTGACCATTAGGTAATTAAAGTGTTGATTAAAACACCACAACTTTTTGGGTAATTGTTGAATCACCACTTACTTTTACAATAAAAATTCCTTTATCTGAAGCAATTGACAATTCATTTGTTGTAGCCACTGAGCTATGTACAAACCTTCCTGAGATATCAAACACTTCAACTTTAGCGTTTAACTCACATTGTTGTATGTAAATTTTATTTCTTCCAGAAATAACTTTAGTTTGTTGTTGATTTACATCATCCCCCAGATCAGTTGATTGTATATTTGCATAGGTCTTAATCGCTTCTACCGAGGCAAATGTTTTAATCCAATCTACATCTACTGTAGTATGTGTTCCATCTTCCAAATTAAATATCAAACGATCTATTTTCCCATCTGCTAAAGCAACATCTGGGAAATTGTCGCCACTTAGATCATAATAAAATACATTGGCTGCATTTACAACAGCATCATCAATAGCATTAACTTTGTTTCCATACCAAGCTCCAACACCATTTACTTTACAATACATATACGTTCTTATGGCTGGTTGATGCGATAACTGCATGGCTAAATAAGGGTAATTAGCTTTTTCAACATAAATATCTTCGCTTGGTGGATTAAGTTGAAAACCATCAGTAGAAATTCCATAAGTATAAGTTAGAGAACCAGAAGCAACTGATATGGCTCCTCCATTAAACGTAACCCATCCTTCTTTATCTTCATCGGTATCAAAAAGAAACTCAAAATCTCCTGATTGGGCAGATAAGTTAAACGTTGCCAAACAAAAGGCAAACAGCAATATTGTTTTAAAACAGATGGTAAAATTTTTCATAATAAGATTTTTTAGTGATTATTAATGGTTCCTGATTAGAAGTAATTAACATCTAATCAGGAAATGCATTTTATTAGTTATTAGCCAAGTATTCTTCCAGTTCCTCAACCGATTTAAAGTTTAGAATCCAGTCTACTGAATATCCTGGAAGACCAGTAGAAACATTTTCGGTAACTTTCCATTGTAGATAATCCAATGTTGTAGGCTCTGTTAACGAAAGGAAGTTGGTTCCATTAAAACCTTTGGTTAAATCGTAGTAGTATACATTACCATCTAACACACCATCATGGTTACCCCCTGATTTATCGTTATTGTGTGTACCTAAATTACAGTGCAACTGGAAAGTACGGGTTGGTGCATTCGTCCATCTGATAGCCAGAATTGGATATTCACCTGGATCAACCTGCAGGTTATCGTATATAAGATTGGCACGATTATAAGTTGCCTGACTCATATCATAGTCTACATTAAACGAACCTCCACTTACATTGTAGGTAGCTCCATAACCATAATTATTGATATACCAACCTTCAGAATCTCCATCTGTATCGAAGTAATGTTGTACAATAACAGGATAGAAAAATTCAGGTCCGTTAAGTTCCTGTATTCCTTTTGCAATAGTTATTACCCCTGATTCACCACCTATAGGAACCTTAACAATTATCTTATTATCATTGATAGATATAATCTCTGCTTCAACACCTTCTTGAAAATAAACGGTCACATCGTTTATATCAGATCCAAAGTTTTGACCAGTTATGATTACCTCCTCACCAGCTGCCGCTTTATTAGGTGAGATTCCATCAATCTCCATCCCTGGTAGAACTTCAAAATCTTCGCTTGTCTCAACATTATGTGTCCATACATTTACAAGTAATTTACCTGTAACAGCATCACCAGGAACCACGACCTGAATTTCACTATTGGTATAACTCGTAATATCTTCTGCCAAAACTCCATTAAAATAAATCTTAGCTGCTTGAGAATATTCACCAAACTCACTTCCTGTAATAGTAACGGTTGAACCCGCATATCCTTCTTTAGGAGAGAAACCCGTTACCATAATCTCAGGTGTTGTTGGCACATCTTTTTCAAAATCTTCTTCCATTTCGCAAGAAGACATTAAAACTGAATTTACTATTGCTATCACAATCAAAGTGATATATATATATTTATTCTTCATAATCATTTCGACTTTTAATTAATAGCCAGGGTTTTGCAATAACTTAGCACTTAAATTAATTTGAGATGATGGGATAGGCATTAAGTAATGCTTTCTTTCAAAATGGCGATTGCTTGCCGGATCAACTAAAAGTGTCGACAGTTCACCGTCGGCTGTTGTAGTAACCTGCTGCCCATATGGATAGTCTCCCGAATTATAAACACTAGGATCTGTTTCCAGAATAGTTCCTTCAACAACATGGCTAAAAATGTCTGCATTTAGTTCTTGCTCGGCTATTCCCCAACGTTTTAAATCGTAATACCTGTTTGTTTCAGCAAAAAGCTCAACGGTACGTTCTCTGCGGATTTCCTCTTTTAAATCTAAATTATAGGCAGCTGCTTTTTCATTGGAAACACCTGCAACACCAGAACGTGCACGAACTTTGTTAATTGAATAATCCAGCTCTGCATTGGTAATGGAACCGTTTAACTCATATGTTGCCTCTGCAAAAGTCAGATAAACTTCAGCTAACCTAATTTGAGGAAAATCAAAGGACTCTGTTTTATCATCCCTGTAACCTGGATAAGAATGAAACTTACGTGCATTAATTTCAACTGGGTTCTGATTATCTGCAGGAGTGTCCCAAGTATCAAAATCACAGAAATATGAAGTTAAACGATAATCACGGTTTTGATACTGACTGGAAATAGTTGCATATCCTTGAAATAAATCAGACTGGTTTGCAGGTAGTCCATCGGTGCATAAAAACATATCTAAAAACTTCCTACTTGGTGACAACCTATTTCTAACACCATGACTGATATTTGTATTTCCCTGGTAATACACAAAATCATATTTGGTATACAGAATAAATTCGTTGTTAGATTCTTTTGTTAAACCTGCTGGGTTTGAGCCTTCATCCTCTAAATTAAATAAGTAAAGCATACTTAGGTTATCTAGCTCTTCGTTATGGTTCCATAACTCGTACCCTCCGTTATCAATAACATCTATTGATAAAGAAATGGCTTCCGCAAGCATTTCATCAACTGATGGATAACCTTCTGGAATTACTGAACCAGCTCCACTGGTTTCACCATCTCCATCAGTAGTTGTACCAACATATTTTTCCCATGTTGCTTCATACAATAACACTTTAGCTTTTAAAGCCTCGGCTGCCCACTTGCTAATTTTTCCTTTATCTGCAACAGCTATACTTTGCTCAGGCAATAAGTCTGTGGTGGCCATATCTAAATCGCTTAAAATTTGATACACTACTTCGTATCTACTATTTCTTTGACCTTCCAGCTCTTCAGAATCTACATCTACTACTGTTGTAATTATAGGAACACCTCCATAACGTTGCAGCAATATAAAGTTTTGGTATGCCCTAAAGAAATAAGCCGTTGCCACATATTGGGCAATTTCGGTTTTATCCCCCTCATACTCCTCAGCTTTTTGTAATAGAATATTTATATTTCTGATGGCAGTATAACTGTCATCCCACCACGTATCGTCAGTAAGTGGCACTGTTACAACACCTCTACCATACTCTCTCGAATCGGCATTATAGGCAATCAAATCGCTACCATAATCGGTAGTATGTACAGCATCCATTCTTCTCATTCCCACCATCGATTTATAAAAAAGGTTTGAACCTGTTCTGAAATGTTCCGGTGTGTTATAATAAGCTGCCTCTGTAATTTCGTCTAAAGGATCCAGCTCGATAAACTTATCACATGCAGTGAATAGTAATAAAGTAATTGATATTATATAAATTCCAATCTTATTCATACTTCTAATATTATAATGTTAAGTTAAGTCCAAACGACCACGACCTTACTAAAGGATATGCCTTTTTAGAACTGTCTCCATATTCTGGATCATAACCATCTTTTATGCTGGTAAATTCAAACAAGTCGTTGCCAGAGAAATAAACACGTAACTTATCTATATTATGCTTACTGATTTTTACGTTTTTTAAGGTATAACCTACCACTAGAGACTTTAACCTGAGGTAACGGCTGTTTTGAACCATAAAGTCGTTATTTGCCCAGTTCCATCCTGCTCTTTTATAGTAACTGGTCATTCTTGGATAAGCGGCACCTGTGTTTTCTTCTGTCCAGGTTTTACCAATGTAAGATGAAGTTTGATTCGTCCATGTACGAACCATTGGGTAAGCCATATAGCCTGTACGAATAACGTTTTGGTTTAATACCCCTTGGAAGAATCCTGTTAAATCGAAGTTTTTATACTCAGCCCCCAAATTAATTCCATAGGTATAATGAGCTGCATTATCTCCAACATGCTTGAGGTCACCTGTTAACTTACCATCCTCATCAATATTCCCACTTCCTTCAATAGTGCCGCTTCCGTCTAAATCCAATTTTCTGGTATCTCCTGGGCGTAAAGTAGTTGAAGTAGAATAAGGACTTGGTACTTCACCTCCATTACCATAATACAATGAGTAATAGTTATCAACCTCACCTTGGTCAGCAAAATAACCATCAGTACCATAAACAAAATAAGAGTTTAGAGCATATCCTTCTACTTTAGAGTTTAAACCAGCATTTACCGCACTTACGCCTTCCATTTCAACAAGTTTGTTTCTACTATCACTCATATTCATTGAAAGACTGATAGTAAAATCCTTTGAAACACGCTTTCTAATACCTAATGATGCTTCCCATCCTTCTGTTTCAAGGACACCATAATTCGATTTAGGAGCAGAACCACCTAAAATAGCTGGTTTCTCAATTGAAATTAACATTCCATCGTTTTTCTTGAAGAAATAATCGAACGATCCGAACATCATATTATCAAATAATCTAAAATCGGTACCTATCGTAGCTATTGATACTTTTTCCCAAGTCCTTTCATTAGTCGTAATTGAGCTAACTTTAGATGTTGTTTGTTGCCCTGCATTTGTGGTACCAAAAACCGCCGTGTTATAGCTTATTGTCGAAACATAATCATGTTCTCCAATACCAGTATTATTACCCATTTCTCCATAACTCGCACGAAGTTTAAAGAATGACAAAACAGGGTTGTTTTGTAAGAAGTCCTCCTCTGTTAATATCCATCCCATAGAACCTCCAAAATAATTCTTAAACTTGTAACCTTCGTCAAACTTTGAAGACCCATCTCTACGGCCACTTACTTCAATCAGGTATTTGTTTTTATAGTTATAGTTCAATCTACCTACAAATCCAAAATATCCATAATTACCAGCGTTGCCATTATTGCTTACATCACCTTCTTCAGAACCTAATTTGATATTATATACGCCATAATCTTCAAATCCAATTCTTTTGCCGATAAGTTCATTGTAGTCAAACAGCTCTCCGTTAGCACCTACCATGGCTGCGAAATTGTGATCTCCTAACGACTTCTTGTAATCAAAATAGGCTCCATAGTTTTGGTAGTTTCTTGTCTTTTGACTTTCCTCTATACTTGATGTTGGACTAATTGAACTAGTCGCTTCTGTACCAAACCAGCCATAAGTAGGAACATTTAGAGTGTATTTTTGATATTCATAAAAATCGCTCGTTAAAGAACCTGTAAGCTTAAAGCTTAAATCCCTGTTTATTTTAGCTTTAGCTTCGATATTTAATTTAACTTGGTTTCTAATTTGAGTTTCCTTACCACCATCAACAGTTTCTGCTAATGCATTTATTCCACCTCCTTTGTAACCAAAATTAGCATTCCATTGACCGTAAGGGTTTACTGCTGGAAAAAATGAGGGATCCTGCGTAGTTGTATTCAATTCATTGTAACCTCCTTGAGGTCTTAATATTTTATACCTTAAATAAGAAACTCCACTCCTTATTTGAAACCAATCGTTTAGATCGAGTACATTATTGATACGTGCATTATAAGTCGCTTTTCCATCATAAGCAGGCTGTAAACTACCTCTGTCGTGAGCATACTTTAATGAAACACGAGTTGTTGATTTTTCACTTGAAGTTGAAATACTTAGATTATGTTGGTCTGAGACAGAACTACCATATAACTCATCGTAATTAACGTGATTAGCCAAATAAACATCTCCCCAGGTACTAGTAGTATAAATACCTTCGTACCCACTTTGCATATTTCTTAGGTTTTCTTCAGTCCACTTCCACGTATAACCTACATCACCAGCCAAACGATCCTGCTCTATCCCTTCTAACCAAACGGTTCCGTAATTCTGCATAGTAGGTGAAACAGGACTAATTCCGAGGGTTGATACACGAACAGAACTACTGTAATTAACCTGTACATCCCCTCCTTTGTTACCGCCTTTTGTGGTTACCAAAATAACTCCGTTAGCAGCCCTAGAACCATATATCGCAGCTGCTCCATCTTTAAGAATACTAATGGCCTCTATATCATCACTATTCATACTATAAAAAGCATCTGTATTTATTGCAGGAATACCATCAATTACAATCAATGGCTCGCCTCCATTCACAGAGGTAGCTCCTCTAATCTGAAAATCAATCCCTTCATCACCAGGTTGTGAGGAACTTCTTGTTACAACCAAACCTGGAGTTTGACCTTGAAGTGCCAATGCGGGACTGGATACCGCTTGATCTTCGAAAACTTCGGCTCTTACAGTTTCAATAGATCCTGTTAAAGTTTCTTTCTTCTGAACTCCATAACCAACGGCTACAACTTCATCCAAACCAATGGCATCTGTTTTTAAAACAACATCAATAGTAGTTTTTCCTTTTACTTGTATTTCCCGGGTTTTCATACCTACAAAAGAAAATACCAAAGTAGCATCCATGGGTGCTTTAAAATTGTATCTGCCGTCTAAATCGGTGATAATTCCCGAACTGGTACCTTTTAATAATATAGTAACTCCAGGAATTGCTTCTCCAAATTCATCACTAACTACTCCTGTTATTGTAATCTTTTCTTGAATACTATTTTGTGCAGATACTATTGTATTAGAAACCTGTAACAATAGTATACACAAAAGAAGAAAAGATTTAATCTTAACAGACTTACTCAACAAGCTGAAATCATTGTACCGTGAGTAACATTGTCTTCTTTTCATAGAACTTATTTTTAATTAACTTTTAAATGATGAGTTGTAATTCCAGCTGAACAATCACAACTCTAACTCTGAAAATTCATGTTAGCAAAACAAGCCATTTTCTTAATTATTGTAAACTTTTCGAATACCCAAAAGGGACTAAATCATGATTTAAAACGAAGTTGACACAAAGCTATAGCGTATCATTTTATCGGAAACCTTAAAGCGAAGAATCAATATCATTACAAAAGAACACAAACCCTATATAGCTGATTATATGAATCATAAATCACATTTAAAAGAGTCTCATTATAATATGACACCTTAATTAAGCATCAAATAACATATAATTACATACTTATCTCATACAGGAGTTCAAGCTTATTTGCAATAGAACTTGCGTAAACATATTTTAACGGAAGCACTAGTAATTGGATAATTAATTGGATTTTCAGGTGATAGAAAGATAGAGAACAATATTTTTTATAATAGAAAAGGTTATTTAAGTGTATCCCCACTACCAAGTAGGTCATAGATTTTTATCGGAGATGTACGATATTTGTTTACTGTTGGGGATTTACAGCT
>NZ_JBNGOS010000018.1:42624-132487 GCF_050589685.1 Saccharicrinis sp. 156 | reverse complement strand
CCATGGCTCTACAACTACAAACTTGACTTTAGATTTAAATAGTGTAATGTATTCTTGCTAAATAAAATCGTTGATTAATTTCGGGAGCATCGTTCTGGTGAGTTGAAGTGATACAACGAAGTGCCTTGTTTAAAGTAATTTCAATGTGTAATAGAATTTCTAATGCATATGGCGGGTTGAACCAAGCTACAAGTGACAAACGCCATTGCAAGCAGTCATACTGCCGGATACCACATTCCGGAAGGTCTACCTTTCGAAGGTAATTATACATACCTCATGCGATTGGCACGTTTATGTTTCAATTTGGCACCTCATATACCTTGAATGATGTTTTATGAGATAGCTGCTTCTCCATGTCCTGATAAAGATGTCAGTTCTGACCATCATCTAAAGGACATCAATTTCTCTATCTTATTTATGCGTACCGAAGGTAGAGGTGGAGGTGATCCCAGCGAGGATTACACAGCCAACCTTAGCATTAGCTCTGGCATATAACAAATCCTCGTTGACGATCCAGGTCCGGAAATAAATACGAAACAAGACTTTGGCCATGCCGACCCATGGATGGCGTATGACCCATAAACTATGGATTGGGAACCATTGATACAATGGTTACTTCAGTATTCATCCGGCAACCTTGTGCTATTGGATGGACACGATTATGAATTCTAACTTTTTATGCCCAATATTGTATATGAATAGCACTTGCCCAGTCAGGATTTTAACTGAATGCGACCATTCCTCCGAACAAAAAAAAATAATTAACATGAAGAATTTACTATTTATTACTTTACTTTTAATGGCAATTACTACAACCGAAGCGCAGCAAGTATTGCCAACCAATAGCAAAGCTCCCAATTTTAAAGCAACTACTAACCACGGAGATGTTATTGATTTATCGGAAATCACCAGGCAGCAACAAATCGTTCTCTTTTTCTACCGAGGCCAATGGTGCCCGTATTGCAACAAACAAATGAGCGAACTACAGGATTCTTTGGATTTTATTACCAACTTAGGCGCTAGGGTCATTGCCATCACGCCCGAAAAACCGGAAGAAGTCGAAAAAACCATTGAAAAAACAGGTGCATCATTTGATATTATTTACGATGAGAACCATAAAATCATGGATAAATACAAGGTGACCTTTAAGCTTCCAAAAACCAAGCACGCCAAGTATAAAGCCTGGGGTATAGACATCAATAAGGCCAGCGGCAATAGCGATTATGCCTTACCCGTTCCAGCCACGTACATCATTGATAAAAACGGTATTATCAAAGGCTCTTTCTTCGATGAGGACTACAAAAAAAGAATGAGCGTTAAAGAGGTTGTTGAAATTTTAAAGAGGTAACCATATTGGGGAAAAATGCGTCTGCGTTCACTTCCCCAGTTTATTTACTTCCCGAAAACTCAAAGCTAACTTCTCTGGAACTCTCAATTGGCATCCCGTTTATCTTGGGAGCAATCCATTTAGTGGCTTTTAATTTTTCTTTGAGCTTTAAAGCAAAATCGGCATCTATCGATAGGTCAGCATCCACTTTAACCACCTCACCTTCAGATGACACAAAAACTTTAACCTGAACTGCCATTTTCTTTTCTATGGTTGGATAAGTTAAACTGCGTTCCATTTTTTTAACGAGTTTTTTCATCCCACCTTCCGGCTCCGGCAGTAGCATATTATCCTTTACAGCACTATCTGAACCTAACCTGGCTTTAGCACGCCCGGCTGCTCCCGAAACTTCCTTTTTCTTCTGGCTCCCGTAACCAGTCACAACAACTTCGTCCATGGCCAGGTTCTGGGATTGCATCACCAGCTCGCCGACACTATCATCTTTGACAACGGCCAACTTATCCTTGAAGCCTATGTATTTAAGTTCTAACACAGCTCCGCTTTTAGGTGCCGAAATTTCAAAGTTCCCCTCCAAATCGGTAACTACACCTTCGTTTCGTAGCGACTCCGAGACTGCATCTCCAACCTTTGAATACATTACCGTAACCCCGGGCAACGGCATTCCTTGCTCATCCACTACCCTGCCCCTGAAAGAAGCCAAAACAGTATCTGGATAGGTACTTGCTATTCCTCTAATTCTAATATCACGAAATTCACGGTCCCCTTCGCCTTCAACCGCACTTACATCCACACCAGCTAATCTGCCTACCAACGCGCGTTCAGCCTTCACGGCCGAATCTTCATAACGTAATGCCATATTTACTTCCGGTTGCAATCCGGTGTCCACCACATCAAGCTTTGCCAATGCCTTGGTCGATATTGGTATTTCTTGCTCTGGCCCTTCAGTTTTCTTATGCGAAAAAGATGCCTCCTTTAATTCACCTACTGGTTTTGTCTGCAGTTCTTCTTCGTTCCTGGCTAACTTTGTTTGCGTGGGTGCGGAGGCTGGTTTCAACAGCATGGAATCTTCCGTTTTAACCTCCTCCTGAAGCTCTATGTTATCACTCACCAAATGAGTCTTTTGCGCTTCCCTATGAATCATGTACAACGTTGTGGCCCCAACCAGAAGCAGAAGCCCGGCGGCAACCCTCATCCACACCGGAACAAGTCTTGCTTTTTTACTGTTTCTCAAACTAGCATGCAACACCTTCAACTCCGTTTCCACTTCCTCCATGCTCTTACCCTGATAACCTTCAACAGCATCCATCAAAAACGGGTCAGCCTCCATCCTGCGCTCAAAAGCATAACGATCCTCCTCAGTCATTTTACGACCAAGATATTTTAATATCTCTTCGATATGACGATCGTTATTTTCCATTATTTTCCAGGCACAGTTTTAAATTCCTCTTTGCGTTTTGAATATAACTCTTCACCTTTTTTACTTCTATCTGCATTTTATCGGAAATTTGCTGATAGGTCAACTGTTGAAAATAAAAAAGTTCGATGCTTTGTTTTTGTGCTTCTTTTAATTTTTCGATGCACGCTCTTAGCGCTTCCTCATTTCTTTCTTCCTCTTCCTTATCAATAGGATGCACCATAAACTCCGATTCCATAATTTTACCCGCCCAAAAATTGCTCTCATCTATCGAAAGCGCTTTATGTTTGGTTTTGCGCAATTGCATCAGGCAATAATTTTTTGTCACCACATATAACCAAGGTTTAAAACTATCTACTTCCCCATTTTTCAAGGAAACGGATATCTTTTCAAAAAGTTGTATGACTGCATCCTGTGCATCATCCTTGTTTTTTAGATACTTTAGGCACACACCATAAATCAGATCCATATAGCGACCATACAATTCCCCCAAAATATCCAGGTCGTTTGTGTCCTTATACTTTTTAATGATCGCCTCATCGGAGGTTTTTATATTTTTACTAAAAATGGATCGCATTGTATTTTAGAATTGTGGATAAATGTATAAAACATCGCTGAAAATTGTTCTCCCAATCTGATTAATTCATCCATTTTATGGAATACGATTTACAAATATTCTATTATACATGTATTGTTTGTCCAACGCCGTTGCAGATCTTCACATTTTAATTGACAAAAGGAAAAAAAACAATATCCTATCTTAAAAAAATATAAATATTCAAGTGCACACCGCTTAACTTTCATGTATTTCTGTACAATTTTCTATTTTTACAATCCATATACCACTTATTAAACGAATAAGGTTCCAAATTTCATGCTCTCCCTTCTTTTACTTTAACATCTGTAACGATGTGCTATGGATTTAGTGTGACTTTTCGAACAATTGCCATTTGAGAACATCATTCATCATTTTTGGCATCCTTATTTATTAAGCATTTAGAGTACTTAATTTATCGTGTTGATAATGAAGCAAATTAATAGAGCCGTAATTTAGAACAGCTTAATTTTATTTAATCTAAATAGTTTGTTAATTTTGCGCATTCTTAAAATTATTATTTAATTAATTTGGCCTTGTTAATTGGTAATGAACCTTAACGATTACAAGTTGTTATGGGGGTACAAGTAAAGGAGAGATTATGGCAGAAGATCAAGATAGAATATTAGAGGAAGTAACCGGTAATGAATATAAATACGGGTTCACTACCGATATCGAAACGGAAACGATTCCCAAAGGGCTGAACGAGGATGTCGTTCGCCTTATATCGGCAAAAAAAAACGAACCCGAATGGATGCTCGAGAATAGGTTAAAAGCTTTCGAGTATTGGAAAATGATGAAAAAACCGGAATGGGCGAAGCTCAAAATTCCAGAAATAGATTTCCAGGACATCATCTATTATGCTGCACCAAAACAAAAACCGCAGCTGGATAGCTTGGACGATGTTGACCCGGAATTAAAGGCAACATTCGACAAGCTTGGAATTCCTTTGGACGAACAGAAGATCCTTTCGGGAGTAGCCGTGGATGCGGTAATGGATAGCGTTTCGGTAAAAACCACGTTTAAAGAAACCCTGGCCGAAAAAGGTATAATTTTCTGCAGCTTCAGTGAGGCAGTGCAGGAGTATCCCGACCTGGTTAAAAAGTATATGGGCTCAGTTGTCCCTTACACCGACAACTTTTTCGGCGCACTCAACAACGCCGTATTTAGCGACGGGTCATTTGTTTACATCCCCAAAGGTGTTAAATGCCCTATTGAATTATCTACTTATTTCAGGATCAACGCGATCAACACTGGTCAATTTGAAAGAACCTTGATTGTGGCCGAAGAAGACAGCTACGTAAGCTATCTGGAAGGCTGCACCGCACCTCAGCGCGACGAGAATCAACTTCATGCAGCCATTGTTGAGATTGTTGCTATGGAAAGAGCGGAGGTAAAATATTCCACTGTTCAAAACTGGTACCCTGGCGACAAAAACGGAAAGGGCGGTATTTATAACTTTGTTACCAAAAGGGCTTTATGCAAAGGTGACTATTCAAAAGTTATGTGGACACAAGTTGAGACAGGTTCGGCCATCACATGGAAATATCCCAGCTGCGTGCTTATGGGCGACCATTCCGTTGGAGAGTTTTACTCCGTTGCAGTTACCAATAATTATCAGCAGGCCGATACGGGCACCAAGATGATTCATATTGGTAAAAACACCCGAAGCCTTATCGTTTCAAAAGGTGTTTCTGCCGGCAAAAGCCAAAACAGTTACCGCGGGTTGGTGAGGGTCAATAAGAAAGCTGAGAATGCACGTAACTTCTCGCAATGTGATTCTTTGTTAATGGGAGATAAATGCGGGGCACACACCTTCCCTTATCTCGAAATAAATAATAGCTCGGCGGTGGTGGAGCACGAAGCTACCACTTCAAAAATTGGTGAGGATCAGATCTTCTATTGCAACACCCGCGGACTCTCAACTGAAGATGCGGTTGGCTTAATTGTAAACGGATATGTTAAAGAAGTCATCAATCAATTGCCGATGGAATTTGCCGTAGAGGCTCAAAAATTATTACAAATAAGTTTAGAAGGTAGTGTAGGGTAATTATTCGTTTTTGAGACAGGAGACTCAACGTTAAAACTTCACATACCTTCAACTTTAAAAACTTTTAACTGGAAAAAGAATGCTAGAAATAAAAGACTTACACGCTAAAATAGAAGACAAGGAAATATTGAGAGGAATCAACCTAACCGTTAAACCAGGGGAAGTTCACGCTATCATGGGTCCCAATGGATCCGGGAAAAGTACATTGTCGTCGGTTCTCGCAGGTAGCGAGGTTTTTGAAGTATCGGAAGGGTCAGCAAGTTTCTATGGTAAAAATTTGTTGGACATGCCGGCCGAAGACAGAGCTCGGGAAGGGTTATTTTACAGCTTCCAGTATCCGGTAGAGATACCCGGAGTTAGTATGGTTAACTTTATGCGTACCGCAGTAAATGAACACCGTAAGTACAACAAACAGAAACCATATACCGCCAGCGAGTTTTTAAAACTGATGCGCGAAAAAAAGAAATTGGTGGAGATCGACTCCAACCTGACCAACCGCTCAGTTAACGAAGGCTTTTCCGGTGGCGAAAAAAAGAAAAACGAGATTTTTCAGATGGCCATGCTTTCACCCAAAGTGGCTATCTTGGACGAAACAGATTCCGGATTGGATATTGACGCCTTACGCATTGTGGCCAATGGAGTTAACAAGTTAAAGTCGAAGGATAATGCTACGATAGTGATTACCCACTATCAACGACTTTTAGATCACATTGTACCGGATTACGTGCACGTATTATATAAAGGTCGAATAGTAATGTCGGCAGGTAAGGAACTGGCGCACGAATTGGAAGAAAAAGGGTACGACTGGATTAAAAAACAATTCGAAGATTAAAGCTAGTAAGCGCAGGAGCTAATACTTGACAATTTAAGCTCAAAATTTCTTGAACATCACAAAAAGGTTTGACAATGAGCATTGTGAGCACAGATTTAAAAACAGAACTAAAATATACTTCTCTTTTTGCAGAAGAAAAGGGCAAACTCAACCTATTGGTTTCCGATGTCATTTCGTCGCAACGAGAAAATGCCATTCAACTGTTTGAGGAAAAAGGCATTCCTACCAAACGGGTTGAAAACTACAAGTACACCAACATGGTACCTCTTTTCGAGGAAGATTATGGGTACGATTTCGAGCACGAAATATTTAAACAAGATCTTTCCGATGTGTTTAACTGCAACGTGCACGATTTGGAGGCGACCACCGTTTACCTTATCAACGGATGGTATTATCGTAAAAATCAGCTGCCCGCCAATTTACCCGAAGGGGTTATCATTGGGAGTCTGGCCGAATGTTCCAAGTCGCATCCCGAACTTTTCGAAGCGCATTATAACCAATATGCCAAAAACGAAGAAGATAGTATGGTTGCCTTAAATACGGCTTTTGCCCAAGACGGATTTTTCATTTACATTCCCAAGGGTACCGTTATTGATAAACCCATTCAGATTGTAAACATCATGGATGCCAGGGAAGATTTAATGGCCTTCCCGCGAAACCTGGTAATTGTTGAAGAAAATGCCCAGGCTAAAATCCTGCTTTGCGAACATACTATTTCCGACAAAAAATACCTGATTTCAGGAGTAACCGAGGCCTGGGTGGGCGAAAATGCCGTGTTCGATATATACAACATCCAAAACCAGCATAACCTGACCACCAACATTTCGTCGGTTTTCGTAAAGCAAAAAAAACATTCCAGTGTACTGACGCACAACCTGACCTTGCATACTGGCGTTACCAGGAACAACATTTACATCCATATGGATGATGAGCATTGCGAGTCGCACGTGTACGGTTTGTTTATTTCGGATAAAAACCAACACGTCGATAATTTCACGTTCATCGATCATGCCAAGCCAAACTGTTACAGCGAGGAATTGTTTAAAGGAGTATTGGACGATGCGGCCACGGCTGCTTTTGCCGGAAAAATAATGGTACGTCCCGATGCACAAAAAACCAACGCATTTCAACGCAACGACAACTTGCTGCTTACCGAAACAGCCAAAATGAACACCAAGCCCATGCTCGAAATCTACGCAGATGATGTGAAATGTTCTCATGGTGCCACCGTGGGACAATTGGACGAAAAAGCCATGTTTTACCTGCGCTCCAGGGGAATTAGCAAAGACGAAGCACGTATATTATTAATGTACGCCTTTGCATATGAGGCTGTTGAAAAAATAAGGGTGGAAGCCGTCCGGGAACAAATCAGGGAACTGGTGGAACATGTGTTCCGAGGCGAACTTAACAAGTGTAGTTCTTGCGTTTTATGCGGACAGGAAGCAGAGCCTGGTTACACTTGCATGTAAAACCTGCTAGTTAGTTACTGTTCCATGGTCACTAGTCAATAGTGTTGGCCAATGACTAAAGACAGATGACTTCCCGTCCAACTTAAATTTTAAGCCACGGGATGTCGTTTCACTCCAAATGACTAATAACTGATGACCAATATAGATATTAAAAAGGTAAGGGCACAATTTCCGATTTTGAACAGCACCATTCACGGCAAGCCTTTGGCCTACTTCGACAATGCCGCTACTACGCACAAGCCAGATAGAGTGGTAAACAAGGTGAAAGAGGTTTACGAAACCTTGAATAGTAATATTCACCGAGGAGTACATTACCTGAGCAATCAGGCCACTTTGGCCTATGAAGAAGCCCGCACCAAAGTACAATCATTTATTAATGCGGCGCATTCACATGAGGTAATATTTACCTCGGGAGCCACAGGAGCGATTAATTTATTGGCCAATTCTTTTGGGGAAACCTATATATCCGAAGGGGATGAGATCATCATTTCGCACATGGAACACCATTCTAACATTGTTCCCTGGCAAATGATGTGCAAGCGCAGAAAAGCCATATTAAAGGTAATTCCCATCAATGGTAATGGAGAGCTAGTTATAGACGAGTTTAAAAAATTGCTTTCTCCCAAAACCAAATTGGTTGCAGTAACCTACGTTTCCAATGCTTTGGGCACGGTTAACCCAATAGATGAAATTATAAAAAACACACATGCCAACAATTCACTAATTATGGTGGATGCATCCCAGGCCGTGCAGCATTTAAAAGTTGACGTGCAGGCCATGGACACCGATTTTATGGTTTTTTCGGGACATAAAATCTACGGTCCAACAGGTACAGGCGTACTGTACGGAAAGGAAAAACTACTGAACGAGATGGAACCCTGGCAAGGGGGTGGTGAAATGATTAAGACGGTTTCGTTTGAGGAGACAACGTACAATGAGCTACCGTTTAAATTTGAAGCGGGTACACCTAATATCGCGGGAGCAATCGGCTTGGGAGAGGCAATCGATTTTGTTTCGGAGTTAGGTGTCGAAAACATTTATGAATACGAGGATGAATTGCTGAGATATGCTACGGAACAATTCATCAAAATTCCGGGCATGAGAATTATTGGCACAGCAAGCAAAAAAGCCAGCGTAATCTCGTTTCTGGTAAACGACATACATCCGTTTGACATGGGTACCATGCTCGACAAAATGGGCTTGGCAGTGCGAACAGGACACCATTGCGCGCAACCCATTATGGATTTTTTTGGTATTCCCGGAACACTACGGGCATCCTTTGCCGTATACAACACAAAAGAAGAAATAGACCGTTTGGTTGAAGGCATCACAAAAATTGCCAAGATGTTCGGATAACACCCATCCGTTAATGACATTGGCGTTCAATTCATCTCGTCTTTAACGCTATCATTGATCGATCGGTATCCATATGCTAACTTAATTAATGGCTATAAGAAAAGGCAACAATTCTCTTTCAAAACCCTCTGACTCTCCCGAATACGTATTCGGGAGAGTCAGAGGGTTTCACTAAGGAGAATTTATAGAATAGAGAGTTTTCTTAGATGCACTAATTATTATAAGTGGTATAATTTATTTTTCCCATCTTTGCACAGACTTTCTTTTGTTTATAAATAAGAGACCATATAAAATGACAATTAAAGAGATACAAGACGAAATAGTTGAAGAGTTTAGCTCGTTTGATGAGTGGATGGACAAATACGCATACTTGATTGAGCTGGGTAACGATTTAGAACCCTATGATGATCAATACCGGGTGGAACAAAATATTTTGGAAGGATGTCAATCCAAGGTTTGGTTGCACGCATGGATGGAAGATGGTAAGGTGTATTATATGGGCGACAGCGACGCCATCATCGTAAAAGGAATTGTGGCTTTGATGATAAGAGCGTTATCCGGTCAAAGCCCTCAGGACATTATCAATAGCGACCTTTCGTTTGTGGATGTAATTGGTTTAAAAGAACACCTTTCTCCAACCCGATCGAACGGATTAGTGGCTATGATCAAACAAATGCGCCTCTTTGCCATAGCATTTAAAGCTCAGCAGGCTTAAACAAAACATTTTGCAAGACTGTTCTCTTATAGATTAGAGACATTAGATTAGAGATAATAGAACAATCCGTTTTATGGAAAATAAATAACACTCGTGTTATGTCAGGCATGGAATTTCGTGTAAGTTGCCATGATTATTGAATTTTTCAAAAAGAGAAAAATTAACCTGAGCCATATTCGTTCTTTTATAATATCCCAATCTATTCATTAAAACAGATGATAGGCAACAAGATAATATAACACGAGTTTATCGCTAATCCTTCATCTAAAAATCTTTACACTATGGACAATGAATTTTTATCAAAAGAAGAAGAGATAGTTAACACACTAAAAACCATATTCGATCCGGAGATTCCGGTGAACATCTATGACTTGGGGCTTATTTATGAAGTAAATGTTAACGAGGAGGGCAAAGCAAACATTGTGATGACCTTGACCTCGCCCAACTGCCCTGTTGCAGAATCAATGCCCGAGGAGGTATTTGATAAGGTCAGCGACCTGGACGGTATCACACATGTCGACGTAAATTTGACCTTTGATCCTCCCTGGACAAAAGACATGCTTTCGGAAGAAGCCTTATTGGAACTTGGACTTCTTTAGAGGTTTCGGATTTCACATATAATATTAATGTGGACGTAATAAAGGAGGCATATAGCAAATTAATTAAGGACAAAGCCAAAGCATTGGGCTTTGATGCATGCGGTTTTACCAAGGCAGAAGCGTTAACTGAGGAAAAGGAGATTTTAAGGGGTTGGTTGGATAATAATAGGCATGGCAATATGCAATATATGGCCAACCACTTCGAAAAAAGAGTGGATCCCTCAATGTTGGTTGAAGGCGCAAAGTCCGTTATTGTGCTATTGACCAACTATACCCCGCAAAAAAAACAAACCGATCCTGATGCTCCCATTATTGCCCGTTATGCCTACGGGCAAGATTATCATCATGTAATTAAAGATAAACTCAAGCTTCTGTTTTCCTATATCCAGGAAGAAATATACCCTGAACTTGAAGGGCGTTATTTTGTGGATTCAGCTCCCGTGCTGGAACGCAGCTTAGGGGTGAAGGCCGGATTGGGCTGGATAGGTAAAAACACAAACCTTATCCATAAAAAACTCGGCAGTTATGTTTTTATTTCGGAGCTCATCATTAATCTCGAGCTTCCGGCATCGGAGCCCATCAAGGACGCCTGCGGTGGATGTACCCGTTGTATCGATGCCTGCCCCACCCAGGCGTTGATTGCACCAAAAACACTCGACGCACGTAAATGTATATCCTATCTTACCATTGAAAACAAGGAAGATATACCGGAAGAATTTGTCGGCAAGATGGAAAACCGCGTTTTCGGTTGCGATATCTGCCAGGAAGTGTGTCCCTGGACATGGAAATCGCGTCCGCACACGAACGAAAACCTGCAACCTGTCACCAAAATACTAGAACTCACCAAAGAAGAGTGGCAAACACTAAACCCTGACACATTCAGCGAAACATTCAGAAAATCAGCGATTAAAAGAGCGAAGTACACAGGTTTAAAGAGAAATATAGATTTTCTCCTGTCAAAAAAACAAAAATAACGACAATACCTTTATACCGAATATATTACATTTGGTATCTGGAATACCTGATTTTTGATGTTTTATGCACAACAACACATTCACAACCTTCACAACGCATTCAAAAGATGGAACCCAATTGCACGGACATTATCTAATGCCTTGCACAGATGCCGTTGCCGTTATTTATTTTATCCATGGGCTTGGCGGACATTCTGGGCGGTTTCTTCAACCTGCATCTTTATTTGCCAAAAAAAATATCGCTTCCATTGGCATTGATTTGAGAGGCAATGGACGTTCGGAAGGGAAAAGAGGCCATACCGATAGCCTCGAAAAATACATGGAAGACATTGACGCTTGCGTGAATTATAGCTCCAGGCTTTTTTCCGATCAGCTACCTAAACTAATAATGGGAAACAGCATGGGCGGAGCCATAGCACTTCATTACGGCATTAAACATAAAAATATGTTTTCGGGCCTTATATTAACCGCACCATGGATAAGACTAACCAGCCCAATCACCAAGGCCAAAATGTCTGTCATGGGCATCCTCGATAAAATAGTCCCCACTTATACATTTTCTTCAAAGGTTAAACCGGGGCAAATTTTAACTGAGAACGAACATCAAATGACAGAAGAATCCGACGAACTTATCCACAAACAAATAACAGCCCGATTGTTAATGGAGATGCACAAATTGGGAAATCAATTATTGGAAAAAGCAGATTGTTATCTTCCAACGTTAGTGCTGCATAGCAAAAACGACCCTGTTACCGATTATGCAGCCAGTCAGGAATTGTGCGGCAAACATTGCCTTTCGTGCAAATTGGTTACCCTGGATTTTTACACCCATGCAGTTCCGTTTGAAGAAAACAACACAGTTTACATTGAAGCACAAAGACATATAGATAAAATTTTAGTAGCCCATGAACAACTTCAGGACTGAAATAAAAGTTGATGAATCTGTTCACAAAATTGAATACGATTCGCAAGTGATGTTCCTGGGATCATGCTTTTCTGATAACATGGGCAATAAATTCAAAGAATATAGACTGCCTGTATTAACAAATCCTTTTGGTGTTATATACAATCCCTTGAGTGTTGCCAACACTTTAAGATCAGTAATAAGAAATAAAACATATACCGAATCGGAATTGCGATACCATAACGATTTATGGTTGAGTTTTGATCATCATGGTTCTTTCTCAAAACCAGATAAAAACGAGACTTTAAGATTAATCAATGACAAATGTCAAATTTCGTACGAATATTTAAAGCGAAGTCGGTTTATTTTTATCACCTTTGGCACCGCTTGGGTGTATCAGTTAAAAGAAACCAACCAAATAGTATCTAACTGTCATAAGTATGCTGCCAGATGTTTTAATCGCTATTTGCTTAACATTGAGGAAATAGTAAACACTTACAAATTATTATTGACAGAATTACTGGTATTTAATCCCGATTTAAAAATTGTATTTACGGTGAGTCCTGTGCGACATTGGAAAGATGGAGCGCATGGCAACCAAATTAGCAAATCAACTTTAATGATAGCGATCAATAACCTATGCGAGATGTTTGAAAGCTGCTCTTATTTCCCTGCTTACGAAATACTTATGGACGACTTAAGGGATTACAGGTTTTATGCCGGGGACATGTTGCACCCTAACAGTACTGCAGTGGAATATATTTGGGAAAAGTTCGAAATATCTTTTTTTTCCACAAGTACCTTGCATTATAAAAATGAGATGCTTAATTTAGAAAAGGCAGTTAAGCACCGTGCTTTGAACCCAGCCACAGACCAGCACCAGCGTTTTCTTAAAAAACAAATCGAAAAAATTGAAAAACTTATGATAACATACCCAAAAACTGATTTTGGTAACGATTTGAATGTATTACGTACTGAAATTATTTAAATTATTATAACAAATCGATAATTAATATAAAATTAAAACCTTTTAACCTGTAAATGTTCTTTTTAACACCATTTGTTCATATATTGGAACATCGTTAATAACTAGTTAATATAATACCCAAACATATTACTATTTTATTTAACACCCCTGTTTTATTAAACTTAATTCTAATGCAATAAACCAAAACAACTAATGTCCTATTTAGCATTTGAAAAATCCAAATTGATTAACCTTGAGCAATCCCTTTTCAAGGAGATACTCAGAACCAACCGAGCCGGTTCTTATTCCAGCTCAAGTATTGTTGGTTGTAACACCAGAAAATATCACGGGCTGTTGGTATGCCCGATTCCTGAATTTGAAATGACCCGGCATGTGCTAGTGAGTTCCATTGACGCTACCGTTGTGCAGCACGAAAAGGAGTTCAATCTTGGTATTAGAAAATACCATGGGAGTCATTACGAGCCTAAGGGGCATAAATATATTCGAGAACTCGATTTCGATATCATTCCCCGCAAGGTATACCGCGTAGGTGGTGTTGTGCTGGCAGTTGAGGAAGTGCTGGTGGCAAAGGAGGAGCAAGTGTTGGTTAAATACACCTTGTTAGAAGCCCATTCGGAAACAACCCTGAAGCTAAAACCTTTTTTGGCCAACCGAAGTGTTCACGAACTAACCCGGCAAAACCTGCAAGCCAATACCAAATACGAAAAAATTCAAAACGGCATTAGCATACAGATGTACCCTAACCTGCCTAAGTTGTCTATTCAGCTATCCAAGGAAAATGAATTCGTGCCGATTCCGGATTGGTTTCGCGGCATAGAGTACTTTAAAGAAGAAAGGCGCGGTTACGACTATAAAGAAGACCTTTATGTACCGGGCTATTTCGAAGTTGAAATCAAAAAAGGTGAAAGTGTAATTATTTCAGCTTCTACCAACGAACAAAAAACGGGTGGTTTTAAAGCTAAGTTCAACAAGGAAGTTGAAAGGCGTATACCCCGCGACGGAATGTACAACAACCTCTTAAATTCTGCTTCCCAGTTTTTTGTGGACAAAGGAAATGTGACGACAATGGTAGCAGGATATCACTGGTACAAAAAGAGATTGCGCGACACATTAATCTCAGCCCCGCTTTTAACGCAGGCCTTGGAAGATGACGAATTATTTGAAAAAGTGCTGGCTTCTTCAGCTAAGGAGATTAAAGCAAGCATCACGGATAAATCCCTAACTGACATCAAGGAAGCGGATACTCCGCTGTGGTTTTTCTGGACCCTTCAACAGTGTTGGGGCAAATCGTGTATCAAAGATCTTTGGAACAAATACAAAGATCTGTTAGTATCTATTATTAATGCGTACAAAAAAGATAGATACGACAATGTAACAATGCTCGAAAATGGGCTCATCTATTCGTCCGACGATAAACATCCGCTTACCTGGATGAACGGAATGTGCGACGGAAAGCCTGTGACACCGCGCAACGGAATGTGCGTGGAAGTGAATGCCCTATGGTACAATGCCCTGTGCATGACCGTGCAATTGGCCAAAACAAGTAAAGACAATAAGCTGGCCAGTGAACTTGAACCGCTTGCCGAACAAGTTAAAGAATCTTTTATAGCTACTTTTTGGAACGATGACGAGCAATATCTGTACGATGTAGTAAACGGAGACAGCAAGGACTCTTCTGTAAGGCCCAACCAGGTTTTTACAACCGCATTTGCCTATTCGCCTTTGAGTAACGAACAGAAAAAGTGCGTTCTTGATGTTGCAAAACATCAATTGGTTACACCTAAAGGACTAAGAACCCTGTCCCCCCAGAATCCTGCATACATGGGAGTAACAGATGGCTTTGCCAATATACGTGAGTTTGGTATTCACCAAGGTGCAGTATGGCCGTGGCTGGCCTCTTTCTATGCGGAAGGATATCTGAAACTTCATAAACAAGGGGGAATCAGCCATATCAAACTTTTGGTTGACAATTTCGAAGAAGAAATGGTGAATCACTGCATAGGCACTTTATCCGAGTATTACGACGGCAACCCTCCGCATATGGGTAAAGGTGCAGTAAGTATGGCCTGGAACGTGGCCGGAGTTCTTAAAATTCTTAAACTAATCGAAAAATATAGCTAATATGAGGGTATTAATGTTTGGCTGGGAGTTTCCTCCTCATATTACAGGTGGACTCGGCACAGCTTGTTATGGTTTAACAAGAGGTTTGTCTCACGTGAAGGATTTAGATGTTTTATTTGTGGTACCTAAGGCCTATGGCGACGAAGATCAAAGCGCCATTAAACTAATGGGTGCCAATAATGTATCTATCCGTCAGAGAAAAATCGATCTGAAAAAATTTGAAAAAGAAATGGACTACATCGAGGTGGATACGCACATCATACCTTATGTAGACCCTGAAGAATACTGGAAACTGACAAAACTGAAAGTTGAAGGCGAAAAGAAAATAGTACAAACGAACGAAGAGGGCAAGATTGATTTCTCGGGTAAGTATGGTGCAGACCTGTTGCACGAGATCTCTAACTATGCGCTGGTTTCCAGCGTGATTGCGCAGGAGAATGAGTTTGATGTGATACACGCCCATGATTGGCTGGCCTATCCGGCCGGAATAGCGGCAAAAGAGGCTTCGGGCAAACCCCTGGTGGTGCATGTGCATGCTACCGACTTTGACCGAAGCGGAGGAAGTGTGAACCCGACGGTTTTCGAAATTGAAAAAAGAGGGTTAGATGCTGCCGACCGCATAATTACGGTAAGTAACCTCACGAGAACCACGGTAATCGAAAAATATGGTATCAATCCTGACAAGGTAGTAACCGTGTACAATGCCGTCGAACCCAAAGATATGGAAACGGAATTACCGTTTAAAAAGAACAAAGGTGAAAAGGTAGTTACTTTTTTAGGTAGAATCACCATGCAAAAAGGCCCTGAATATTTTATCGAGGCAGCTTACCGTGTCCTTCAAAAAATGGACAATGTGCGGTTTGTCATGGCAGGCAGTGGAGACATGA
This sequence comes from Saccharicrinis sp. 156, assembly GCF_050589685.1. Taxonomy (NCBI): domain Bacteria; kingdom Pseudomonadati; phylum Bacteroidota; class Bacteroidia; order Marinilabiliales; family Marinilabiliaceae; genus Saccharicrinis; species Saccharicrinis sp. 156. The sequence goes on along the minus strand of NZ_JBNGOS010000018.1, from coordinate 116,235 downwards.
TGGAAAAGATGATCCGTAGGGCAGCAGAACTTAAAATTACCGATAAATTTCACTTTACAGGATTCCTGAAAGGGGAAGATGTTTTTACCATGTTGCGCATGAGCGACCTGTATGTTATGCCTTCGGTTTCTGAACCATTTGGTATTTCACCACTGGAGGCCATGCAAAGCAATGTGCCGGTACTCATCTCATACCAATCGGGAGTGGCCGAAATATTAAACCATGCGATAAAAACAAATTTCTGGGACATTGACGCCATGGCCGATGCCATGTACGGTGTATTAAAATACCCATCACTGTCCAAGATGTTTATCCATCATGGCAAAAGCGAAGTTGAATCCTTAAAATGGGAAGATTCGGCTCTTAAAGTGAAAGAAGTATATGACTCTGTTGCCCAAACAGAAGTTAACTAACCTAAAAATCTACACATAATATGAAAACTATCTGTTTATATTTCCAGGTTCATCAGCCATTTCGTTTCCGTCGCTATAGATTTTTTGATATAGGTAACGACCATTATTATTATGATGACTATTCAAACGAGAGCATCCTACTGAAGATAGCCGAAAAAAGCTACCTGCCAACCAATGAGTTACTACTTAAACTTATTAAGGCAAATAAAGACAAGTTTAAAGTGGCCTTTTCGCTGTCGGGGATTGCCATCAAGCAATTTCAATTATATGCCCCGGAGGTTATTGAGAGTTTCCAAAAACTGGCTGCCACCGGCCAAGTGGAATTTTTGGCCGAAACCTATTGCCACTCACTGGTTGCCCTGAAGGACAAAAAGGAATTTGAGCGCCAGGTAAAACAGCATGGCGACATGATCAAAGAGCTTTTTGGCCAGAAACCTACCGTTTTTAGGAACACAGAGTTAATCTACTCCGACGACATGGGCGACATGGTATACAAAATGGGTTACAAGGCCATGCTTACCGAAGGAGCCAAGCATGTGTTAGGATGGAAAAGCCCTAACTACCTATATTGCAACAGCATCAATCCAAAACTAAAAGTTTTGCTTAAAAACTTTGTACTTAGCGATGATATTGCATTCCGTTTCGGAAACAAAGACTGGAACGAATGGCCCTTAACGCCCCAAAAGTATACCCAATGGCTGAAGGATGTTGATCCCAAAGCCGAAGTAATCAATTTGTTTATGGATTACGAAACCTTTGGTGAGCACCAATGGAAAGAAACCGGTATTTTTGAATTTCTGGAAGGATTGCCCGAAGAGATTCTTAAACACAAAGAATTATCTTTCTCTACACCTTCGGAAGTGGCGGACAACCTGCAACCGGTTTCGGCGATTAACGTCCCGTACCCTATTTCGTGGGCCGACGAAGAACGCGATCTTACTGCCTGGTTAGGAAACGAAATGCAGGAAGAAGCGTTTAATAAGTTATATGATTTGCTTCCTAAAATTAAGAAATGCGATGACGCAAAACTGAATGACGACTGGATTTACCTTCAGGCAAGTGATCACTTCTATTACATGTGTACCAAGTACTTCTCCGATGGGGATGTGCACGCTTATTTCAACCCGTATGAATCCCCTTATCAGGCATTTATCAATTACATGAATGTATTGAGCGATTTTACCCTAAGGCTGAATGCGGAAGTACCCGAAAATTCACAGGAAGAATCCATTTCGCACCTCACCAGTATCCTAAAAGAAAAAGAGGACAAGATTGCACAACTTGAGGCCAGTCTGAAAAAACTACGCGCCAAGAAAAAGAAAAAATAAAAATACCTGTAAAAATTATTAGTAATCGATTAAATCGAGAAATTATGAGCATCAAAAAGCAGTTTTTAAAAAGTAAACCTGAATGTAAGGTTACATTTAAATTCGAGAAAAAACCAGACCTTACTCCAGAGTCTGTAAAAGTTGTTGGAGATTTTAATAATTGGGACAAAAACACAGAACCCATGAAACCATTGAAATCGGGTGATTTTACGCAAACCATTAACCTTAACAGTGGTTCGCAGGTGCAATTCCGTTATTTGGTGAACGACAGCTTTTGGTTAAACGATGACCAAGCCGATGGTTTTATCGATGCCGGCATTGGCGACTCGGAAAAAAACAGTTTATTACAACTGTAATGTATTAATTATTGCTAAAGAGGATACCCCTTTAAATGGCTATCGAAGGGGTAACCTCTATTTTTTTTATACGGTTTGAAACCACAATTACTATTTTATCTATTGCAGAAATGAGTAACAACTATTTAAAACCCGACTATGTTTTTGAAACGAGCTGGGAAGTGTGTAATAAAATGGGCGGTATTCATACCGTTTTATCAACCAAAGCCTTAACCTTGATTGAGCACTTCGGGGACAATATGATCTTCATTGGCCCCGATTTTTTAGGAGGCCCACAAAACAAAGAGTTTGAAGCGGACGACTCGCTTTTTCCTGAATGGAAAGAAATTTTAACCAAGGAAGGTCTGCGCGTCAGAACGGGAAGATGGAAGGTCGTAGGCCGCCCAATAGCACTCTTAATCGACTTTAGTACCTTTATACCACAAAAAAACGATATCCTGGCCCGATTTTGGGAGCTGTACAAAGTGGACTCAATTTCCGGACAGTGGGAATATATCGAATCAACGCTGTTCGGATATGCTGTGGGTAAAGTTATCGAAAGCTTTTACAAATGCTACCTGAACATTAACCATAAAGTTATCGCTCATTTTAACGAATGGATGACAGGAAGTGGAGCGCTATATTTAAAGAATGCACTTCCCCAGGTGGCTACAGTTTTTACCACACATGCAACGGTTGTTGGACGTTCTTTGGCAGGAAACGGAGCGCAATTATATGATCACCTGCACACCTTTAATGCAGACATATGCTCGCATGATCTTGGGGTTGCGGCCAAGCATTCGGTTGAAAAAAAATCCGCACAAAACGTTGACTGTTTTACAACAGTATCTGACATTACGGCCAAAGAATGTGCCCAATTTATGGAACGGAAAGTAGATGTTGTTACCCCCAATGGCTTCGAAAAAGATTTTGTTCCTCCCAAAGAAGAATTTGATAAAAAGCGAGCGAATGCCCGCAAGCAATTGAGAAAAGTATCGGAAGCATTGCTTGGATACAAACTGTCCGACAATGCCCTTTTTATCGCCAATAGCGGAAGGTATGAATACAGAAACAAAGGTATCGACGTTTTCCTGGATGGCTTAAAACACCTGAACGAAAAGGACGGTGTCCATCGCGAAAAAGTTGTTTTTATTTTGATCCCTGCCAACAACTACGGTGCACGTAAGGACTTAATTGCCAAACTCAACGGTGAAAGTACCGAAGAGCTCGAAAACCCATTTTTAACCCATGGCCTTAACGACCTGGGCTACGACCCTATCATCAACAAATTACAAGACATACACCTTAATAACGAAAAGGATGATACGGTTAAGTTAATTTTTGTACCCTCATACCTGAAAGGCAACGATGGCATTTTCAATTTGCCCTATTACGACATCCTTATCGGGATGGACCTAACAGTATTCCCGTCGTACTACGAACCTTGGGGCTATACACCACTGGAAAGTCTGGCTTTTAGTATACCTACCATCACAACTAACCTGGCCGGATTTGGAATTTGGGCCACACAATATTCCAGCAAAATAAAAGATGGTGTAGCCGTAATTGAACGTAACGACCACAACACAGAGGAAGCTGCTCATGAGATAGCCAGTACCATTGCTGAATTTGCCGCTAAATCGGAAACTGAAGTAGAGCAAATCAGGCAGAAAGCAAAAGATATCTCTTCAAAAGTTGATTGGGATATTTTAATGGAATACTATTTAAAGTCCTATGATTTGGCCCTGAACGCTGTCAAAAACCGTCAGGATCAGATTGGTGAAATCAAACAAGAAAAGCGTATCCGCATAAAACCCGAGAAATCGTCGCTCCCGGTTTGGAAAAAGCTGCTTGTAAAATCCAGGCTGCCTGAAAGAATTCAGACGTTAAGTGAACTGTCCCAAAATTTATGGTGGACCTGGAATTACCAGGCAACGGAGTTGTTTGAATCTATTGATAGGGAGGTATGGCTGAACTGTGGCAAAGACCCCATTAAATTACTGGAGCGCGTTAGTTACGATTATTTGTTGGAACTTTCCGAAAAAACCGACTTTGTTGAAGAGCTGGATAACGTGTATGCGATGTTCCGCCAATATATGGACAGGCCGGAGAAAACAGATCCATCAATTGCCTACTTCAGCATGGAGTATGGAATCAACGACACCCTAAAAATTTATTCGGGTGGCCTAGGCGTATTGGCAGGCGACTACTTAAAAGAAGCCAGTGACTCTAACGTCAACATGACTGCCATTGGTCTATTGTACAGGTATGGATATTTCCGCCAGTCGCTTAGCGTTCATGGCGACCAACAAGCCAATTTCGACAAGCAGGAATTTTCGACCCTTCCGTTGACCGAAGTAAAAAATGAAGACGGAACCCCTTTGGTACTAAAGATGTCTGCTCCCGGCAGAACTGTTTATGCTCGTGTTTGGCGCGCCGATGTGGGTAAAATCCCGCTGTACTTGCTCGATACCGACCACGAGTCAAACAGTGAGGGCGATCGTAATGTTACCCATAGTTTATATGGCGGGGATTGGGAAAACCGGTTGAAACAGGAAATATTATTAGGAATAGGCGGTATTCAATTGTTGGATACATTAGGCATTAAAACCAATCTTTTCCATTGTAACGAGGGACACGCAGCATTAATCAATGTTTCGCGCCTGATGAAATACATCAAAGCTAAATACTCATTCCCTGAAGCCATGGAATTGGTTAGAGCCTCTACCTTGTTTACAACCCATACGCCTGTTCCTGCAGGACATGATAAGTTCGACGAGGATTTAATCAGGGTATATTTCCGTCATATTCCTGAAAGGTTACAAATTTCGTGGGAAGAGTTTATGGCACTGGGTAGGGAAAACCCCAACGATGAGCATGAGAAATTCTCGATGAGTGTATTGGCCGTAAAAACATCGCAGCAAATAAACGGGGTTAGCTGGTTGCACGGAGAAGTTTCCAGAAACATGTTCCAAAACCTTTGGAAGGGATTCTTCCCCGAAGAGGTGCCCATTGGACATGTAACCAACGGAGTTCACTTCGGAACATGGACCTCGAGCGATTGGCAAAGGTTGTACGAGAAAAACTTTGACAACAAATTCAAATCTGACCTATCTAATAAAGATTATTGGCGACAAATTCAAAATGTAGCTGACGAGGATATCTGGAAAGTTAGGACCGGCCTTCGCACCAAGCTAATCGACTTTGTTAAAAACCGGATGGAGAAAAATATGTCGAGCAGTCATGCCGACCCGTCTCATATTCTCGAAGTTCTGGATTCCATGGACAACAACGCCTTAACCATTGGTTTTGCCAGAAGGTTTGCTACTTACAAACGCGCACACCTGTTGTTTACCGACGAAAAGCGTTTAGCTGAGATTGTGAACAACCCCGAAAAACCGGTTCAATTTATCTTTGCCGGAAAAGCGCACCCAGCCGATGGCGGTGGTCAGTCCTTGATTAAACATATTGTTGAGATATCTAAAAAACCCGAATTCCTGGGCAAGATTATTTTTCTTGAAAATTATGACATGGAATTGGCCAAAAGACTGGTTAGTGGTGTAGATATTTGGCTGAACACCCCTACCCGACCTCTTGAGGCTTCCGGTACCAGTGGCGAAAAAGCAGAGATGAACGGGGTGCTTAACTTTAGTGTATTGGACGGATGGTGGTACGAAGGTTACCGTGAAGGTGCCGGATGGGCCCTTTCCGACAAAAGAGTCTATGACAACCAGAACTTTCAGGATGAGCTGGATGCCGCCACTATCTACAGTATGTTAGAGAACGAGATTGTTCCTCTATTCTACGACAAAAACGAATATGGAATCTCCACGGAATGGGTTCAGTACATCAAAAACTCCATTTCGGAAATAGCGCCAACATATACTACCAAGCGTATGATGGACGATTATCTGGATCGTTTCTATTTGAAGATGGACAGCCACCTCAAAGAACTTGTATCTGATAATTGTAAGAAAGTTCATGATGTTACCAATTGGAAACGAAAGGTAAAATCCAACTGGAACGAAGTTGAAGTGGTAAAAATTGAGATGCCCGATATCTATGAGCGTCAATTGGGAATAGGCGATACCTATCAAATCAACCTGGTGATTGACTTAAAATCCCTTGAAGGAATTGATTTGTCGGTACAAGCAATTTTTGCGGATGTAAACGATGATGGGACAGCCAAGATGTTGAGCTTAGAGCAGTTTGTGCTTGAAAAGACCGAAGGTTCATTGCTTTATTATTCTTTGAACCACAAATTGAATATACCGGGTGTATACAACTACGGTATCCGAATGTTCCCGGTCAATAAAGAATTGTCCGTTCAAACTGATATGTGCTGTGTAAGATGGATCTAACAAATCGGTTCATTGGTCATTGGTCAGCTGGAACAAAGCGACATTCCGACGCATGAAATCTATTTCTGTTGGTATGTCGTAAGCGATGACAGATAATTAGACCAATAAATGGCGTAAATGTTGTGACTAATGTAAAAATATGCCCAACCGATAATATCGGTTGGGCTTTTAGCTAAGTTAACTCTAATCTATTAACGCCACCTTTTACAGACTATGAAAAAATTAGAATTATGGGTTTAAGATCCTCCAATTAATGCAAAAATGGATGGATGTGGAGCATCTTTCAACTTCAGTGATGAATACTACAAGTTATTCCTGTTTCCCTATGAAATTAACACTTGGGACAATGCCGATCGATTAACAATAGCGTTAAATATGAAATAAATCTAACGCTAACATCATAGACGAATCGGGATTACCCGTTGAAGACTATCTCTTTATCTGTGCTATTAATTTTTGAGATGAAAAATGGCTGGGTTATGACCGTGGGAGCGACTCTTTTGGGAGAATCTATCTTTATTATTGCTTCAATGGAATTATTGGTTTCAACTAATCGTTCAACGTTAATTGTATAACCTCCGGTTACTTTAATTTCTTCAATAACAGCAAGCACAACATATTTAGTAAAGTCTATTTCTATCTCAGAAAAACGTTCACTTACATTATTGGTAGTATTAATCTTATCTAAAAGATTTTCCCATTCGTTTGAATTATGAATAACCAGGTTAACTTAAGAAATCATTTCACTGCCATTTCCTTATAAGTTCCCTGTTCCAATTACAAATTGCTCAACCTACTCCAAATCACCAGAATCGTTTCCACAGCAATTTAGTCCAACAAGACTTGCCAGAACAAGTATCAATTTTATAGTTTTTGTTGCTTGTTCCATATTGTATTAATTTTTTGCGTATGTCTTAGGTACAATGAAGCTAGATCAACCTATGTTATCGACGATGTTCATTGTCATCTTTTATGACTTCAACCACCTTGATATCCTTGTTATACGGCATCGGAACAACAATATGGTATTTCGCACCTGCGGCTACCGTAGAATTATCAGTTAAAAAGGTCACCGTGTAAACAAGTTCTTCATTGTTTGCCTCCACTTTTTCATGTAACAAAGATGCTCCCGCAGCAAAACTTTTGCTTCCCAGAATTATGATATATTCAGAAAAATCGATTTGAGGCAGGCAATCAGTAGTAATATATTTTTCCAGTTCTTCTTGTGAGTTTATGATATAATAATTGTTGGTGTGCCCCATCTTCAAGTGCCATATGTGATGCTCACAACCAAAGTCGGCAAACTTGTAAAACTCAGCAGGTATTAATACGTCTTCTTCCAGGTATTCCTTTTGACAACCTGCTCCCATTAAAACAGGCAACAGCAAAAAAGACAAGATTTTGAATATGGTATGTTGCATGACGTTTGATGATAAGCTACGATAATTAGACCATTAAAATGTCAAAAGGTTGCGTGCATTCACTATTTCACTTGAATTTTCTAATAAAAAACAAAGCCCAACCGCATAAATCGGCCAGGCTTCGTTTAAGAATTAACAATTGAATATTTAATTTTTATATAATGGCAATCCTCTCTGTCGACAATTTTTTTAATTCGTCAATATTCGTGTTTATTCGTGCCAATTCGTGGATTAATGAACCCGCTTTGGCGGGATACGCTCCATCACAAATGCAGTGCGAGCCGGAATATATAATTTCAATTGATATTGATCCTGATTATATGGCATGCGATGCGCAAAATAAGTCAGGGACTCATCCACATTTCCATATCCGCCAAACTCGGGATTGTCGGTACTGAGTACAATCTTGTATTTACCGGCATCCGTAAAAATTCCGTAATCGGTATATGAGTTTGTGGGAGAGAAATTGAAAATAAAATAAAAGCCCCCCCTTTTAAAGCACATCAGCTGATCTGCTTCGTTAATGTTTATCCCATAACAAGGCTCATTGTTTACCAGGTAGCCTGACTTGGCCTTATCTATCATGGCCTTATCGAAATTAGATAAAAATTTGAACTTGAGATCGGGATTCTCCATCAATCCCCACTGACGACGGGCATACTTGTGGGACCATCCATTGCCTTCTCTTGGAAAGTCGATCCACTCGGGATGGCCGAACTCATTACCCATAAAATTCAGGTATCCTCCATATGCAGTCGACAGGGTTGCCAAGCGAATCATTTTATGCAATGCCAGTCCCCGGTCAATAACCAAGCTTTCCGAGGCCAGGTTCATCTTGTCATACATTTCCTTATCAACCAGGCGGAAGATAATGGTTTTATCCCCCACCAAAGCCTGATCGTGCGATTCGGCATACGAAACAGTTTTTTCGCCGAAACGATGCTGGGACAATTCGTGGAATATCTGTCCCACATTCCAATGCTCGTCACTCTTTTCTTTGATCATCTTAATCCAGAAATCGGGCACTCCCATCGACAGCCGATAATTAAAACCCAAACCTCCGTTTTCAATAGTATCGGCCAAACCGGGCATGCCGCTCATATCTTCGGCAACCGTAATGGCATTGGGGTTAATATGATGAATCAATTGGTTGGCTAGTGTAAGATAGGTAATCGCGTCCATATCCTCGGTTCCATTATAATAATCGGCATAGGACGAAAAAGCATATTCCAGCCCATGATGAACGTACAACATACTGGTTACGCCATCAAAACGGAATCCATCAAAATGGAATTCCTCAATCCAGTAACGACAGTTGGAAAGCAAAAACTGAAGCACCTCCGTTTTACCGTAATTAAAACACTTACTGTCCCAAGCCGGATGCTCTCCTTTGCCTCCATCGTGGAAATATTGATATACGGTTCCATCGAAACGACCTAATCCCTCCACCTCGTTTTTTACGGCGTGAGAATGCACAATGTCCATAATAACAGCAATACCGTTTTTGTGTGCCTCATTGATTAAATCCTTAAGTTCTTCCGGCGTTCCAAAGCGAGAAGAAACCGCAAAAAAGTTGGATACGTGGTAACCAAAACTACCATAATACGGATGCTCCTGAATGGCCATTAGCTGAATGGTGGTATATCCGGCCTTGATAATTTTTGGCAACACATTATTTTTGAACTCTGTATATGAACTTACCTTTTCTTCTTCCGATGACATGCCCACATGCCCCTCGTATATCAGCAAAGGATTTACCTGAGGTTTGAAATCCCCGTCCTCCCATTTAAATTCTTCCTCGGGCTGCCAGACCTGGGCGCTGAATATTTTAGTTTGATCATCCTGAACTACCCGCTGTATATGCGAAGGCAAACGCAGTCCGTTACCTCCTTCCCAAAAAACATGAAGCTTGAACAAATCGCCGTGCTTTAACACTGATTTAGGGATATAAATTTCCCAATTGCCATTATCCTTTTTCTCAAACCGATATCTGTCATCACAGTTCCACTGGCTAAAATCACCAATCAAAAATATTTGGGTAGCGTTGGGCGCCCATTCCCGCAAACGGTAGGTATCTCCTTCGGGGTGCAAGCCATAATAATCAAACCCTCCGGCCATCTGATACAAATCGCCAAATATGCCGTTTAAATAATTAAGTTTATTCCGATAATGGGAAATCCTACCTTTAATTGGTTCTTCAAATGGTTGTAACCAAGGGTCGTTTTTTACAAAAATTGGTGTTTCCATATTAAAATGATAAGGTATAGTTTCTTGTTTTTGAAAATGGATCTAAATATTTGGAAAGTCTTTCGCTTATTTGCGACAATCATTAGCTGACATCCCTATTAAACAAATCGTTTTATGCCAGTTTTATGCTAAAACTTATTTGTTAGATACTAATATAGCAACAGTATTTGGCATACCATCTATAATTTTAGAAAATTTGATGGTTTATTAACCTCAATTTTTGTTTTGAGAATTGTAACTTTGTCAGGGTATACTGAAAAAATTTCATGCCCGCATTAGAATATCGCATGCATCACATTAGTAAACAATGATTTACCAAGCCCATACTAGAACCAGTAACACATAAAACATGGATATACAGCAAATAAAACAACGATTTGGAATTATTGGGAATTCTTTTGGCTTAAACCGTGCCATTGATATTGCTGTACAAGTGGCACCTACCGATTTATCAGTCCTGATAACAGGGGAAAGTGGAACAGGCAAGGAAGTCTTCCCTAAAATAATTCATCAATTCAGCTCAAGGAAGCATGGCCCTTATTTTGCCGTTAACTGCGGTGCTATCCCGGAAGGGACAATCGATTCAGAACTTTTTGGCCACGAAAAAGGAGCCTTTACAGGTGCTTTGTCGGATAGGAAAGGATATTTTGAAGAAGCCGACAACGGAACTATATTTTTAGATGAGATAGGCGAGTTACCCTTGGCCACTCAAGTACGATTACTAAGGGTGTTGGAAGCCGGCGAGTTCATGAAGGTAGGCTCATCCAAGGTATTAAAAACCAATGTTCGCGTGGTAGCAGCCACCAATGTAATGATGGAGAAAGCGATTCGGGAAGATAAATTCCGCGAAGACTTGTTTTATCGCTTAAGCAGCGTGCCCATTACCATTCCTCCGCTCAGAGAGAGGTCTGATGATATTAATTTATTATTCCGTAAGTTTGCCCACGATTTTGCGGACAGATACCGTATGCCAGCCATCAAGCTTCAACCTGAAGCACGAGAAATCATTAGCCGATACCGTTGGCCCGGAAATATCCGCCAGTTAAAGAACATTACCGAACAGATCTCCGTGATTGAGGAAAACAGGGAAATAAACGGTGATACCATGCGCAATTATATCCCCTACAACAGTGGAGACAACTTGCCTGCCGTGATGGATTCTCCCGCGGGTGGCGATGCATCTTTTGCCAATGAAAGAGAGATTCTTTACAAAGTTCTCTTTGACATGAAAAAGGATATGGGTGATTTAAAAAAACTCGTTCTTGAGGTAATACAGCAAGATGGAACTATTAACGTTCAGGGTGAACATGCACACATCATCAAAAAATTATACGATCAGGATTCTGACTTTGCAAACACCCCGGCTTCTCGACCCGAAACTCCGGTAATCATTAAAAAACCTTCCCAGACCGGCAATATTCACGAAGGGATTGAAGATACCGAAGAATTTGTTGAAGAATCATTATCGCTGGAAGACAAAGAAATAGAACTTATAAAGAAAGCGTTGGATAAATATAATGGCAAGCGCAAATATGCGGCACAAGAATTGGGGATATCGGAACGTACACTTTATCGTAAAATAAAAGAATATAACATTACCAACTAACCGGTATTGCCCATTCATGCATTTTTGTGAAAACAACTTGGCTAATTGGCATTTACACAACTATTATTCGTTAAATAAAAAACTCCAGTCAAAAATGAAACATATTATAACGTATTTAGTATTGTTTTTGGGGCTTTCGGCATGTTCCGTAAACCTCACATTAAACGGGGCGTCGGTGCCTGATAACCTAAAAACCTTTACGGTTCAATATTTCGAGAACAGGGCTCCTTTGATTAACCCGACGCTAAGCCAGACTTTTACCGAAGAATTGAAAGACAGAATCACGAGCGAATCGAGATTGGTGTTGGAATCGCAAAACGGGGATATTGATTTTTCAGGGGAGATTACAGGTTACAGCATTCGCCCGATGGCCATTCAGGCAGATGCTGTTTCGGCAGAAACCCGACTAACCGTGACCGTTAAGGTAAGATATAGAAACTTTAAAGACCCTAAGGACAACTGGGAATCGCAGTTTAAAGCCTACGAGGATTATTCGAGCGACCAAAACATCACCGACATTGAAGACGAATTGGTTGCGTTGATTATTGAGCAAATAACAGAGGATATTTTTAACAAAGCTTTTTCTGACTGGTAGAAAAAAATAAACTTTCGTGAACTATTGAAAGTGTTAACACATGAACAAAACCCAATTTGCTGAAATATTAAAGAATCCCGAGTCCCTGTCCGAGGATACTCTTGCGGGAATTAGGGAGATTATTGAAGAATATCCCTTTTTTCAGATAGGTAGAATGTTGTGGTTAAAAAACCTGCACAAGCTGGATAAGATTAAATATAACAGCGAATTAAAAATCTCGGCGGCATACATTGCAGACCGTACCAAACTTTTTCAGCTTATAAATAATATAGGCAAGCCCATTCCGGAAGCGCCCCATTCGGAAACAGTGGAGAACACCTCCGATCAAGAGTCTCCTATTCAGGAAACTGCCGAAGAGGCGAAAGTGAATGTTGAGGAACATAAAACGTCGGTAACCGTTACGGATAATTACTTGAACGCGTCGGATGATTTATCTGACGACGAAAGTTCTATCTATGATTTTGCTCCCAAGCTGAAGCTTCAGGAAGAAAAAGAAAACGAAATTCAAGATATTGTTCTTCCTGCCGCGGACCTGTTGGATTACGAAATGACTTCTTCGTCTAGTTATTCGTTGCCTGATCTGAAAGATGTTGAAGAAGTCGATTCCGGAGACAACCGCTCCTTTTCGGATTGGTTGCACATCATGCATTACTCGACCTCTCCCCAAAAGGAAGAAAAACCTAGACCAAAGAATAGAGGCATGGATTTAATCGACAACTTTTTGAATTCCAACCCTCAAATAATTCCGGATCCCGCAAAAAAACCGAAAAATGTGGATCTGGGAGAGGATAGCACCCACACTCAGGATGATATTTTAACGGAAACGCTGGCCGAAATTCATATCAAACAGGGAAACAAAAACAAAGCGATTGCAATTTTCGAAAAATTACGCTTGAAATATCCTGAAAAAAGTGTTTACTTTGCACGTCGAATTAAGGAGTTAAAAGAAAATTAAATTTTAAATAACAAATAAGATATGTATCCAGTTGTATCTGTGCTAGTGATTGTGGTAAGTATATTATTAATACTTATTGTTTTGGTTCAGGATTCTAAAGGTGGAGGTTTAGCATCTAACTTTTCCGCATCGAACCAAATTATGGGAGTAAGAAAAACCACCGACTTTTTAGGAAAAGCAACTTGGTATTTGGCAGGTGGACTTTTGGTTTTATCGCTTGTAGCCGTAATGGTTATTAAAGAACCGGGCGTTGCTTCCGGCGATAGCGAATTAGACGAGAAACTAAATCAGATAGCGCCAACGCAGACAGAGCTACCTAGCTTCCCTGCTGCAGGAAACGATGCAGCAACTACGGAAGAAAACAACGGTTCGCAAGAGTAAGCCGAGTTTAGCAAAAGATATTTAAGTGCCGGTATGCAAATGTCATATCGGCATTTTTTTGTTATATCGCATGCACCCCTTGACAGGGTTTGGGACCATGTTGTACTGTTGATTCAGGATTCAATCCGTATTATTCATCCTCCCATAAAACAAATGAATATGGTTTTCTGTCCCGTTTATTGCCAATATTTTTGTCCCATAGCCTGTAAGGCACCTGTAATGCACTTAAGCAGTTCATGTTCCTATGCCTTTTGAATTGAAGCTTCCCTATTTTAAATAGCAAATATGGTTTGAATAAATTGAGGTTACATTAATAATTCACCGTAACAATATCAACCCCATATTTTCTTTTTCAACAATGTTTACCTCATTCAACCCGCAATATGCATTAGAAATGCGGTTACACAAAGAACTCCGTTAACAATTGAAGCGGATACATCGCAGGTTACGACGCTGTTTTTTTGCAAAACTTTGAAAAGAATTGTGTGGTGAAATAATTTCATAATCTGAACTCTGCCCGAGGAGTAATAAGGATAACCTGTTCCGCAAACTTGCTGAAGCCCCATCCGACAGGAACGAATGCATTCTCAAGTAAAGTTGTATTGCAAAGGGTAACGGCCATAAAAATACGATTCACCAGGCGACCCATATTACAACACTTTATGTCTTGCAGAAAGTCAACTAATGGTGTCATCCCGCGTGTGGGATGTCAGCCCTTGTCAGTGCGATTATGCAATTATGTCAGTCTGATGCTGTAAAAAAGGCTCAAAACTCAATTGGCACAGTTTATGAAAAAAACAAAACGCAATAAAAAAACAGTTTAACTTTTAAATCATTTACAATATGTCACAAGTACAAGGAAAGATTCTAGCCGGAAAAATTTTGGTTAAGCCCCAGGCGGCAGAAACAAAGACAGCAAGTGGAATCATTATTCCTGATTCAGCTAAAGAAAAGCCTCTTCAAGGTGAGGTTATTTTGGTAGGTGCTGAAAAAGCAGATGAGAAAATGGAAGTTGCCGTGGGCGATGTTGTTCTTTACGGAAAATATGCCGGAACAGAATTGAACATCGAAGGTACCGACTACCTTTTGATTTCTCAATCAGACGTATTATTCATTAAATAATTAAGTAACTAGTTAAAGCTTAAAACAAAATGGCTAAAGAAATTAAATTCAATATTGAAGCTCGCGATCTATTAAAAGGCGGAATTGACGAGTTAGCAAACGCAGTAAAAGTAACCTTAGGGCCTAAAGGGAGAAACGTAATCATCGATAAAAAATTTGGTGCTCCATCTATCACCAAAGATGGTGTTTCTGTGGCTAAGGAAATTGAGTTGAAGGACCCTTATGCCAACATGGGTGCGCAAATGGTAAAAGAGGTGGCTTCGAAAACTGCTGACAACGCAGGTGACGGAACAACAACGGCTACCGTTTTGGCTCAGTCGATTGTAAGTGTTGGTTTAAAGAACGTAACTGCCGGTGCCAACCCAATGGAACTGAAAGCGGGTATCGACAAGGCTGTAAAGGCTGTTAAAGAAAGTATTGCAGCTCAGTCGCAAGAAATTGGTGACCATACGGAGAAAATTGAGCAGGTGGCTAAAATTTCTGCAAACAACGATGCAGAAATCGGCCGTTTGATTGCCGAGGCAATGGAAAAAGTAGGTCAGGAAGGAGTTATCACCGTTGAAGAAGCCAAAGGTATTGAAACTACTGTTGAGGTGGTTGAGGGTATGCAGTTCGACAGAGGATATATTTCTCCTTACTTTGTTACCAACACCGAAAAGATGGAAGCCGAGTTGGAGAATCCTTATATCTTGATCCACGACAAGAAAATCTCCACTATGAAGGACCTTCTTCCTGTATTGGAAGCAACCGCTCAAACAGGTCGTCCTTTGTTAATTATTGCCGAAGATATTGACGGTGAAGCGTTGGCTACCTTAGTGGTAAACCGCTTACGTGGCTCGTTAAAAGTGGCTGCAGTTAAAGCGCCCGGTTTTGGCGACAGAAGAAAGGAGATTTTGCAAGATATCGCTGTTCTAACCAACGGTACTTTAATTACTGAAGAAGTTGGTTTATCCCTTGAGCAGGCTACCATAGAGATGCTGGGTGAAGCTGAAAAAGCAACGCTTGATAAAGAAAACACGACTATTGTTAACGGTGCCGGTGCCAAAGAAGTAATTGGTGAAAGAACCGAGCAGATCAAGTCACAAATTGCCAACACTACTTCTGAATACGACAGAGAGAAATTACAGGAGCGTTTGGCAAAATTAGCCGGTGGTGTTGCCGTATTGTATGTTGGTGCTGCTTCTGAAATGGAAATGAAGGAGAAGAAAGACCGCGTTGATGATGCCTTAAGTGCAACACGTGCTGCGGTTGAAGAAGGAATTGTACCCGGGGGTGGGGTTGCTTTTGTTCGTGCTATTGATGCGCTGGAAGGTATCAAAGGCGAGACCGAAGATGAAAACACCGGCATCGAAATCGTAAAAAGAGCTATCGAGGAGCCACTACGTCAGATCGTTACGAATGCCGGTAAAGAAGGTGCAGTAATTGTTCAGAAGGTAAAAGATGGAAAAGGTGACTTTGGTTACAATGCCCGTATCCATGAGTACCAGAACTTTTTTGCTACCGGTGTTATTGACCCTGCTAAAGTAACCCGTATTGCTCTTGAAAACGCTGCTTCTATCGCCGGTATGTTCCTAACTACCGAGTGTGTAATTGTAGACATTCCAGAGGATGAGCCTGCAATGCCTGCCGGAGGTATGGGCGGAATGGGCGGAGGTATGCCCGGAATGATGTAACAGCCATTAAACATTGACAATTCGCTGCCATACCCATAGATATGGCGCAAAACGATTCCGAAGTAAAATAAATAAAAGGTAGCCGGATTGCACCTTATTAAAATCCTGCCGCCAAATTTATATTTGACGGGAAGAGATAAGAGACATTTGACAAATATATTCGATGTCTGAAACCAGATAAAGCCGGTTCGAAATTTTTCGGGCCGGCTTTTTAATAAGATATATTCTATCGTTTTTTAGACTTTGATTGTTTATGGCAACTGAATACCTTGAGTAGATTATCGGCATCATACATAAGCACATCCAAAACCCAATCGAACTTTGCCTGCAAATTTACAAACATCGACTCCTACAACATTAAAGACAGTGGCCGGGCACATGCATGGTACGCCGAACTGGCTTGTTAGGTTTTGTCATGTTGCACAGTTATTACAACATTCCCCTTTTTACGTCCTGTATCAACATACCTATGTGCCTCAACAATTTGCTCTAAGGGATATTTCCTATCTATTACAACCTTAAATTTTCCCGTCTCAAATAATGAATTGAGTTGCTCCAGGTATTCAGCCTTTAATTTTGGAGATCCATCATCAATTGATACGTGTTTTCCATTGGGGGAGAGTGCGTTTTTACACTGAGCCTTTAGCTTTTTCCTGTCAATCTTGCCATAAGGCACAGCATCCAGTATAAAATCGTACCGTTCTTTACTGTTGGCAACATCCTCTTTTGTATAATCAATTACTTGATCAGCCCCAAGAGATTTCACCAGTTCAATATTTCTTGTACTGCATATACCGGTAACTTCGGCGCCAAGGTTCTTTGCAAGTTGCACTGAAGCAGTCCCTATAGCTCCCGAAGCACCATAGACCAGAACCTTTTGTCCTTTTTGTATATTGCCTTTCTCCAAAAAATACGGAGCTAAAACACCTGCATAAACGGCTGCTGCCGCTTCCTCATAACTCATCCCAGGATGCTTAATCTCAATACACCCCAGCTTCGAATCCTCTTCCGAAATACATATATATTCCGCATAAGCTCCAAAACTATAACCGGTAAATCCATAAACCTGATCTCCTTTATTAAATCGTTTCACCGCTTTACCAACTGATTCGATTTCCCCGGCAAAAACAAGTCCAGGTATAGGCTTTCGCGGTTTTTTAAAACCTATCATCACTTGAAACATCAGCCTTATAAAAAAAGGCATATCAGCACCCCGAATCAACACATCACTTCCGGTTACTGCTGTCGCAAAGTTTTTTATACATACCTCATTATCCTTCGGAACTGGTTTTGGCATTTCTTTGACCTTTAAAACTTCGGGCGGTCCGTATTTATTACAAACAAATGCTTTCATGAGATTATTAATTTTCATTTAACCATGCATACGTTTAAACTCAGGCACTTATTAGCAAGTTACATGCAATATCGCATGAATTTCCTTATCCTCCTTTTGTGAAATAAGTTTACAAGCTTCATCTGTTGGTATGCATTTGATTTCAACACCTCGCTGTTCGGCTTTTTTGAGCACCTCTCCCATGACAGGTAAACGGCCATATATACCAGTGCCGACAATCAACTGTTTGCCTTCCAAGGGTATGTTTTCATCAACAGAGAGCGGAGTATGACCAAACCTGTCCCGGAATGGCCTGGAAGCTTTTTTTTTGCGTTTACTAACCTTGCCGTTTTCTATGATTACATCATAATCGTATACCTTACCATTAATCTCGATTTCTCCAAAATCAATATATCTTGCTTTCATCAGTTTATACTATTTATTCAATAAGATAAACACTTTTGTAATACGAAGCCAATTTAGTTAGCAAGTAAGAAGTCGGGCGGAATGAGTTGTTATAGTTTTTTTATCCTTTTAGTTTTACGCTAAGACAAATATCAAGAATTTGTTGTTTCTCTGGATGTTCGTCAGAATTGTTTAGATAAATTTCATAGCTTGGTCTGGACATATCCATCTCAAAATTGTTTTTATCGGCCCAATCTTCTAATTTGTTCCAAACAGTTTCGTATTCCTTAGGTCCGGCTAATTCACAATGCTGCACTGCATATTGTCCGCCAGGCAAAGACTTTCTTTGAATTTCACCCTCAGCTTCTATATCTTGAGGAATGCTCATACAGATGTCTAATTTAAATTCTTCGGGCGGGGTCGTTTTCGAGCAGTTTTCATAGGATACTAAGAATACAGATGTTTCCGAAATTAACCCTTTGGTTCCGGCCCATCCGCAAAGCTTATTAAATAGGTCAGAAAAGATTTCCTGTTTCCCTACGAAATCACCTACAAATGAAACACATGCAACTTCCCTTGTGTCCAGTTCTTTAATTCTTGGTTGATCCGTTTTCATGGTTTTTCTCCTTTCTAAAATTTAATATCAGAGTTAATGCTATTTTCTGGTGAATGTTACTTCCATTATTAATTCCCAATTACCATAAGAATCTGGATTTTGCATTCTTAATTCTATTTTATCAGGATCAATTTTTCTGAAAGTTTGTGCTAATAGACTATCGTGTCAGTTTAGAAATAAAGTCTCGTCATTAATAAATTCACCTGTTGCGATTGAAAAATTTCCTGAATTTTCAAACCACCATAACCGAAACAGCTTTGCTTTCTCATCCCAGGCAAATATCGCATGCGCTTCATCTGTATCACTTTCAATGGCAGAAGAGTAATCAAAATAAACATACTTGTCATTTAAAGCCCGTTTGAAAATTCCGGTTCCAACACTTGTAGATGCCTCCCCAAACGAACTTTTAGGAATATTATATATCATCTTCCAATTGCCAAGTAAGAAGTCTAACTTGTTTATCATATTGGATTTCATTTAAATCCCCCTTATTATGGCTGAGTAATCTTTTCAATTATCTTTCCATATCTTTGAGCAGGAAATTTCATTATATTTGCGTAGTATTTTTTTCTTACAATGGTATTTTGGTTGCCACCATCATTAGTAGTTATAAATCTCAATTTGATATCTCTCTGTGGGAAATCATACCACCCATTTTTCTTATAGTATCTATGATCTGCTTGCCAAAGTGGTCTAAGCCTGCCCCATACATTGTCTCTGAAAATTTTATGTCCCCCAATGCCAAGAAAATTTTGCGGTTTGATATATCCCTTTACTGATAAATGAATCAATCGCTCGGCAAGACTCTGCAATTGACTGTCTATTGTTGCTGAATTTTTACACTCATCAGTAATAATAATATCCACTAAATTAGATTCCTGACAATCTGTAACTGAAGGTTCAAGGATTTGCACGAGATTATGATTTTGAGCTAAAGGTCCAGAAATGATGTATGCCATCTGCTTGTTTTGCAAAGATTATTCCATTCACCTCGCCTCCGGTCAGTGGTTTCGGTTTTGTGTTTTTAATTGCTTTACTCAGGCGTTCCGCTTGGAGGTCCCCATTAAAACAACAAGCCTCGATCTCCACAATGGAAGCGGGCTTTATCCTTTCAGCGGAGAGAGAGGGAACTGAATGCATGCCCTATGTATCCTATCCTCCATATATTACGAATATTTAGAGTAAATATTGACAAGCTTTACATTCGTTTTGTATATAGAAATAAAATTACTCCGATGAAACAAAAGTAATGAACGATGAATATCCTTTGTTCTGAAGTCATATCTGGCGGTTATGTTCACGCTCAAAAGTCCTGGCGACGGAGAAGGCTAATTCATAGTGCTATCCTTCTTGATATTAGGTAGATAATATCTTAACTTTGTATTATTATCTTTCAAAGCAATGTAACCATTCTCTGACTTAATAAGCAAGCCGCCATGAAAAATTCAGTAACATCACCTAAATTGTCAGAAGACTTTTCTGGCTTTAATAAAAAGCATTTCCGCCTTTTCCGGATTTTGAAAACAAACTTGTGTATAGTGTTTGTAATTTCGATTGTAGTACAGTTATTTACAATTGTTGGATGTACACAAAAGGTGGATTTAGCATTAGAAGAAGCTGCCATCTACAAAGTTGACAGTATGTTAGTTGCAGCTATAAATGAACGTGACGTGGAGACCTGGTTGAGCTTTCTTAGTAATGATGCTAAAATGATGCCTCCAAATGCACCAGCTGTGGAAGGTAAAGATGCAATCAGACAGATGCTTGGTGAATTTCTTAAATTTCCGAAGTTGCAAATATCTCATGATCCATATTCAGTTATTGTATCGGAGGATGCCGATATGGCCTATATTTGGTATGCCTATGAGATTGTGTTAGGTGATGGGGAAAACGCACCCCATGTTGAGAAAGGGAAGGATATTTCAATTTACAGGAAACATGCAGACGGTTCATGGAAACTTGTTGTCGATATATGGAGTTCTAATACCCTGCATTAGAACTGGTCATGTGTCATAAAAACCTTACGTAAATAATTAAAGTTCTCTCAATTAGAAATAGTAGTTTTAAAGGGGGGTATGCCATAAATGGAACACTACTTATTATAACTTATCGGGTATAACTCTATCGTTGTTAGGGAATAATATACCCGAAAAGGTATAGATGTTGATCCTATATTACTTGTGGAAGCAAAAAATATTTTAATAATAATATAAATATCCAAAACAGGAATTAAATAAAATGTAACCTCACCTATGACATAAATGCAGGCGAAGAAGTTACCAACGGTCATACCTATACCTGAAATTAGCCTTTTCCCAAGGCTATCAGCTTTACGTTTATTGAATTGCTAAAAACCCTCGATTATAGAGCCAACTAAATAATAAGAAAACAATAGAATTGCGATCCATTTTAAAATTACTGATAAAAGCCAGAAATCTATTCTGGTAACAAGAAAAATATTAGCAAGGAATACAATAAAAATTAATCCATAATGAAGCACAAAAGAGGTAATCATGAATGTAGAGCCCCAAAATGCACCCTCTTTCATCCGCTTATTTGCAATAGAAAATAGACTTCCTGCTGCTACAACAAGAATGAGGGGAATAGCGAAAGCAGCACAAAAGCCATTGTCTATTAAAAGCATAGAAAATTTCAGTTTTATTTTATGGAAGTGTGGTCTCGTAGGAGATCATGTCATTTTAATCGTATTCAGATCCACTTTCCTTTCTTTTCCCCTTAATTCAATACTGCCTAAAGTTTTCAACTCATAGATTTCGGGATTTTGAATCAAATCAAAAGTTTCCTTAGAGATCAGCATATCCACATTGTATTTATTACATGATTCCTGAATACGTGCGGTGGTATTTAAAACATCACCGGAATAGATAATCTCCTTTTTTACCATCCCTATCTCACCGGCCATCACCTGACCATGGTGAATCCCTGCTTTCATTTCTGGTATCAGCCCATATTTGTCCATGTAAATTGATCCCATATCAATAAGTTTTTGTTGGATTTCCAGGAAGCAATTAATACAATTGCCATCCTGAACACCCCTTATCAATGGCCAGGTAATTACTATTTCGTCGCCTACATATTGATAGATTTCACCTTTGTTTACTAGTATTGCCTCTGTTATATCAGAGTAAACATCGTTCAACAAATTAAAATATTTTTCATTTCCCAATTTTTCAGCTATTGTGGTAGATGATCGCATATCTGAGAACAGAAAAATTCTTTGTTCTTTTTTGGGGTGGTGGTATTTGCCCCTTATAAATTTCAGTAATATGCCTGGGCCAAATTTGTCATTCACCTGCAACATAAAGAGTGTAAAAAGGGTGATTGTTCCCCACATGATAAAATAAATAAATAGGTTAGGTGTAACAATAAATTCTAAGCTACGCTTTAAGGTTTCAAAATATTCCCTATGGTTTGAAGATATATTCCAGGAAATTACGGCAGTTATACCCAAAGTGATGATCACAAAAATTAAAATATACCCCACTGCCGTGGTTAACATTGTATGCTTAAACGACTTTCTCCTGAAATATTTACTATTAACAAATATCAATAATGAACCGCCAAATATACCAGCAAATAGTCCAATCAAAATATTTATTAATAATTGTGTATTTGCCTTATATAGCTGGCTCGCACCCATACTATAAGGCGACGTTAGAATGGCATTTTCATACAATACGATGAAACTGCTGAACACAGTGTATAGAATACTAATTATTGCCAGTTTGCCAAGATTCATTTTTATTTCTGAGAATATTTTCATGACGATTTTTTTAATTCCCCAATCATGCCTTCAAGCCCCCGATCCAGAATAGTACATTTCTCCCTTTGAACATCCAGATAGCTATTTAAGTCTTTTGTGAGTTTAGGATGCCCGCAATTTTAATTAACTCGAAAACCTGGTTGGCTTTAACCCGCAATATGCATTTATACTCGTGTTATGCAATTAAACTACCTCAAAACAAGGCGTTTCACTGAGTTGCCTCAACTCACTGTAGCAATGCTCCCGAAAGTAATCGGGACAAGTAATGCCTCGTTTTAGCAATGCCTTGTTTTATGGTAATATAAATGCTCATTACGCACCTCTAATCCGGGTTGAACAACATTCTTTGCACTTCTTCCTGTCAATGGCCGACAAAGTGGATTCAATCCATTCTCAACACTTTTGCTCCACGGATCTTTCTGGTTTTGAGTTCAACCAATGCTTTGTTGGCATCTTCTAACGCAAATTCCTGAACCTCGGGTTTGATATGCATTTCCGCCGCAAGTGCCAGAAACTCGCTTACATCTTTTCGGCTGACGTTGGCTACGCTCTTAATTTCCTTCTCGAGCCAAAGGTGTGTAGGGTAGTCTAACTTTAAAAGATAATCTATGTCTGCTTTTTCCTTACGGATCGCGTTAATGACCAACCTTCCGCCGGGTTTCAGATTTTTCAATGCTTCAACCACTGGTTTCCAAGCCGGTGTGGTGTCAATAATGCAATCCAGTTTTTCCGGAGATTCCTCCATAGCTTGGCCTGCCCAGACTGCGCCAAGCTCTTTGGCAAATTCCCTCTCCTTTTCGCTCCTTGTAAAAACAAAGACTTTTACATCCGGATATCGATGCCTTACCATTTTCAAGACAAGGTGAGCGGAAGCCCCAAATCCGGTCAGGCCCAGATTTTGCCCATTCCTGATCCCCGTCAATCTCAAAGAGCGGTAACCAATGGCTCCGGCACACAACAATGGGGCGGCCTCACAATCCTCAAAACTATCGGGAAGGTGATGGGCAAAGCCTTCCCGGACAGTCATATACCCGGCATAGCCACCATTAACATCCCTGCCTGTTGCCCTAAAGTGTTCGCACAAATTCTCATTGCCTGACAGGCAGAACTTGCAGGTTCCGCAAGCAGCATAAATCCATGCGATGCCCACCCGGTCACCGATTTTGAAGATTTTGGTGTTACTACCGACAGCTTCGACCCGCCCTACCACCTGATGACCAAGAACAATAGGCAAATGAGGCGGTGGTGTGCGTCCCTCAATCTCGTCCAATTCGGTATGGCAAACACCGCAAGCCGATACTTTTACCAGAATCTCGTTCTTTGCAGGTACAGGATCAGGCAGCTCGGTCAACTCCAGCGGGGTCGGATTCTCTCGAAGCCTGCAAAGCTTCTTTAACACCATTGCTTTCATATGTTTAAAGATTAGCAAAACTCTGATAACCAGTGCAAATTTCAATCATGCTCCTGTGTGCCCAATTATTTGCCCTGGCCATGCCAGTTTCATCTGTTTATTCTTGTAATAGTTCTAGCCTGATATATTGAAGCGCTTCTGTTAAAAGCTTATTGAATTCTTCGGGTTTTTCCATCATTGGAAAATGTCCGGTTTCTTCTATGTAAAAAAGCTTATAGTTTTTGATATGTCGTTTATTTTCCTGTGTATTCGTTGGCCATAGCCGAGCGTTAATCGATACGACAGGAATCGTTATACTTTCAAAAACCTGAATGGCTTCGCTGTTTACATATTGCTCTATATAATTGCGAAAAGCACTTAAGGCAATGCTTTTAGGGGCAGAAGACATGTCTTCTTTAATCCAACGAACTAATTCTTTGTCAGTTTCCTGAGGAAACATGGCCAGGACAAAACTTTGTGCAGCAGTCACAAAATTATCTTCAAAAGGCTTTACCATTTCATCAAAAGCATGTTGAGGTAATTGCTCAGCAACGTTTTGAAAGGTGTCAATACCAATAATAGAAATTACTTTTTGGGGTATCAGTTGCGCGGCTTTTGCTACCACACTTCCACCCATTGAGTGACCGATCAAAATAGCTCTATTTATTTTCTCCCTATCGATTACTGCTTTAATATCCTTAGCGAATGACAACATGGTACAGTCAACTCGATTTGTTGAAGAATTACCATGTCCAGCAAGGTCGATTGCAATCACTTTATAATCTTTTGAGAACACAGATGTCTGATTCTTCCAGTATCGACTATCACAGCTCCAACCGTGAACAAAAATCAACGCAGTTTCCCCGGTTCCATATACGTTATACGCGATTCGTTCAGTATCACCGGATATCGCAACATCATGCTTAACAAAAGCAACGTCTCTGTTACATCCCAATAAAATGGAAAAAGAAAGTAATGTTCCAAAAATAATTTTTTTCATTTTATCTGCATTTCTCTGATCTGAGTGTACCCGGAACCGGTTGTAAGTTTGTATAAATAAGTTCCGGATACTATGTTTTGGTTATAAAATAAAAAGTCATAGGTGCCGACAGATAGATTTTCGTTTACCCATGTAGCTAATATTTGTCACCGGATGATTTATAAATAGTTATGGTAATATGGTCGGGTCTGTTTAATGACAGGACATTAAATTGTTAGTGACAGTATCTTACTTCGTGAAGTTCCATGAAGTATAAGTCTCCGGGAATTATGTTTACAAACTCCAGCTTTCTTTTCTTTTCAGAAATCCGGTTACCAAATTATAAAACGCGTACAGTTCCAATGGGAAAGATAAATACCCCAGATACCCTAACAATGGCATTTCAAAAATATGTAAAAAATCGACAAACGGTATTTTATAGAGCCATTTGGGATAGGAATAAAAATTCCACATTTCCCAAAACAAGCCACAAGTCAGGCATCCAACGGATAATGCAATCAACGGCCGCCAGTCGCCCCGGGCAAGATGGTCGAACAATGATTTATGCTTTAACCAAACATTGACCGGCTCAATAATAAAATAAACCGACAACCACATAAGCGGGAAAAAGTATCTTGGAAAGATGAGTAATAAGGCTAACATGAGCCAGCCCAGCATAAAAATGCTAAGCATCTTTTTAGGGGTCGGAATAATCCGAAATCCGGTCTTGATTTTTGAATGCCATTTAAAAGTGGTAATCAGGTTGGCCGTGCAAAAAACGGCAGGTATAACTGTTGAAAAACTTAATGAGGCCAGAATAGCATATTGTAAATCAGTAAAAAACTGACGTCCATCGTAAAACCAGTTCTGGGCGCGAATATTAAGTAACTCAAACAACCACCAAACGGGTATGGAGATCAAAAACATTTCCCAAAACAACAAACGGTCCCGCGTAAAAATGGAGTTTCCCCTTCGGACAACAGTAAGGCCGTCGACTGCTAGGCAATAGCCAAACCACAATGGAAAAAACATCAAGTGCGCGCGCAGACCAGAAAGGAACCAATTCAGGCTCCAGAAGGTTGCGATTAATGCGAATCCAATCCAACCATGTATGGGCAGTTTTTTAATGAACGACATGGTATTGCTTGCAGTATTTGTTATTTTCTTTAATCGTTTGATAGTTTCAATTGAAGCCGTATTGTTTTTTCTACGGAAGCGGCCAACCATTTCATTTCATACGTTGGTTCACCCAGTATTGACAACACATCTGTGTCTATTTTTTTTGTCAGACCCTTGTTCGCCACAAAAAATCTTCAGACTGTTACAGACAACTTCCATACGAGGTCGAAGTGGCGATAAGGATATATTCCATGCACAAGCTGCAAAAGGCCTTTGGGGCTTAAGGTTTCCACCTATAACCTCAAGTATAATCTGCAGGTTTTCTACAAACTTCCAGTGGCAAGTCCAAAGAAGGTAGATAGCCAAACCCAATGAGAAACTTCCTCCATCTAATCCTTTTAGGTCGTCAAAAGGCATGGTTTCAATGGTGTGTCGCCAAAAATCTTCATGTTCCCTATAGTATTCCGGACAGTTGTTCTGGCCAACCACCAACCATGCATATTGGGTACTTGGATCTTGTTCTGACCCTGGCCAGCCGGTCCAACTGCGTATTTTTTCGATGACACGCTGGACCTGCCATTCTTTTAAAGGGGTACGTTTTTCCAAACAAGTATGAATCACAGATGCCTGTATAGAATCAATGGGCCAATCGATCGATGAAATGGGACATCCGGCACCCCATACCGATAAGGCACCAGAAACTCGCTTCGACAGTGTTTCTTTTGGATGAATTTGGCCTGGGGTCCGTGTGCCTAATCCTTTATTTGCCTGTTCTGTCCCTATTGCTTCAAGTATGTTGTGGACCCATCTTTCTGCCTTGTGGTGGCACATTTCCAAACAGCTAATCAGTTCTCGGGTTTTCAATACATTCTCAGCCAACGGGGCAATCTGGTCCTCCAAACGATCAATATTTACAATCTCGGAATCGCTTTTTTGCCCAATATCACAGTTCTTCCACCAATCACGTTTTATCATCAACTTTTACCCGGTTTCTGAAATTAGACTTTTGTTATCGGATGGTTACATCACATGGCATTTACACTGCTTCGCCTTGTCAGTACCATTTGCCTGACGAAGACATACTTAAACCCGGATTATGCATAGAACTTCGTCGTGAACATTGAAAGTGCAATAAAACAAGGCTTTACTGAAACGAGGCATAGCATCGTTATGGTGAGTTGAAGTGAAGCAGCGGTGTGTCTTGTTTTGAAACAATTTCAATGTGTAATAGATTTTCTAATGCATATTGCGGATTAAACAGATACAAATCTATTTATAGCAAAATTACTATTTACAAGGAAGTAAGTCAAGGGAAATAAAACACGTTATACACTAATGGGAAGCGTATTACAATTCTCCGATATTAAACTTATCGATGATTTCGCCGGCAATACTTCGATTGGAGGGATAGTTGGGAAGATCATTTCGATCATACCAATCGGCTTCTAAAATTTCTCTATTATCCACCCGGATAGTCTGTTCTTCCGCTGCTTCCGCAACAAAACCGATCATCACAGACCCGGAAAACGGCCAGGGCTGGCTTTTGTAATAGCGTATATTTTTTATTTCCACCCCCACCTCTTCCTGCACCTCACGGACAACAGCATCCTCGATGGATTCTCCCACATCTACATATCCGGCCACCAACGAATAAAACCCTTCGGGAAAATGTGCTCCTCTGGCCAACAAAATTTTATCGTTACAAATAATCGCCACAATAATGGCCGGAGAAATAGTAGGGTATTTAGTATTTTGACACGAAGGACACACAACGGCTCTCTCGTCTAATCTTGGTTCTGTCAAAGTTCCGCATTGACCGCAATATTTATGCTGGTCGTACCAGTTTTTTAACTGCAATGCAACGCTGGTAACCCAATCGAGCTCCTTTTCCGAAAAGGGATTTCGAAAGTGAATGTCGTGAAATACAAACCGTTCTTCATGCTGTGCTGTGCAATCCCGCACCAAAAAACAAGGCGTATTTTTAAAAGTAAAAAGAAAAACCCCATCGGAAGCACATCCGTTCATATCCTTTTTTGTAGGAATTTCAAGCGACTCTCCGCTTTGCTTCATCATTAAAGCATTCCCCTTAAAACAGAAAACATAATCGTTCTCATTGAATTCCATCTTAGCCACAAATCTATTGTCAAACTGATGTGGGTGAATATCTTGAATCATAGCGCTGTGTTTAATTGGATGGTTGTTTTTTATAGGTCCTCAAGCTTTCCAGTACTACAGTGGCAAATATAATAATCCCCCCTATTATGGAGCTCGACCTTGGATATTCACTTAAAAATATGATACCTATCAAAACCCCGTATAATAGCTGGGAACTACTCATTAAACTAATTGAAGTAACCGAAAAGTTTTTTAGGCTGTACAAAAACAGTGTATGCCCAATGGCTGTGGTCAATAACGAAAGCAATAATATGCCAGGCAATTGGTCTGCAAGTTTAAAATCTTTGCAAATTAAAAATACGGGAGAAAACACAACTGCAATAACTATCAGTTGATACATCATCACTACCGATCCATTATAAGATTGAACTTTTGATTTGGTAATAATATTTCTAAGTGAATAAAATACTGCAGAAAGAACACCTACACATAAGGCTTTAAAATAATCGTTCTTTAAGTCGAACTCAGGTACCAGGAAATAGACACCCACCAAGGTCATCAACCCTAACAGGATCTGCGCATTTTGAAATCTCTTTTTTAAAATAAGCGGTTCCAATAGCGAGGTGATTACCGGAAAGGTAAACAGCGATATCATACCCATCGCAACGCTCGATAACACCAGCGAGTAAAAATAGGTGACCCAATGTAAGCCCATCAGCACACCGCTTAATACAAGTACCCCTCTATCCTGTTTCCGAATTTTTAAATCGAACTTTTTCCATCTGCAAAACAGGTATATAAAAACACCTCCTAATAAAGCCCTGGATGCTATCATTACAGGAACGGGCAATTCAATATACCTGGCCAAAGCACCAGAAGTGCTCATAAAAACAATGGCTATATTCAATTCCAGAATATTCCTGAGGTGTTTGTTGTTAGTCATTGGTCAATCAGTCATTTGTCAATGAACAATATGGTATTATTTAAAATTATAGGAGTTGAAGTTACTGCAAAAGAAACTACAGAATTGATGGCAATACCAAATGTTTAATGTTTGATTTTAAACACCGTTTAAGCGAAAACTACAAATACTATAGTTAATATTTATTGATAAGTAACAGATAATAATCCAACAGTTGACCAGCGAGCAAATAGCCCACTGATGCACTTACTGAGATATTAATCTACATTTACGATCTCACATTGTAAATCACAACACTTATTGTTATGACCTCCTAACAGATGCCAATTTCACTTCTTCCTTTCATTCCCAAAATCCACCGAAATTTCCGGGTTCAGGAATGTTGTTTGGGACATTATTTATTAACAATTGGTATTGCGAGTGGTAACTTCATCCTTAAGAGCAGCCACAAGTACACTTAGGTCCCTCGATATGACCATGATGGTCAATAATCATTTGCTTCACTTCTTCTTCGCAACAAATGCCCTTGGGGTGCATTTTTTCGCATTGGTTATCCTTACAGGCATCGGTACTCCAACGAATATCTTCCAACGACTTGGCGCCTTTTTCAATGGCCGCTTGAACCGTTGCCCTGCTTACATTGCGGCAATAACATATCATATCTATCTCCATGATCCTATTTTTTTATTGGCTGCAAAGATAAGAGATTTTAAATAATAGAAGATGAACGCCTAGGCATTGCTCCTCGTCCGATGCCAAAGGCCATAGCCGACGGCAGTCCGCTACAGCTTCAGCGACACGCAAAAAGGCGTAGCGATATTACTATGTGAATATTTACCCTCATCCCTCCAACTTAGGAGAGTGCTTCCCTGAGCTCACAGCTGAGGGAAGAGCCCTTGCCATTATACCTTTGGCCACGGGATGTCACTTCCCCCAACAAACCATATTCTGTTTACACAAAGCGCATAATTTCCTCAACTGATTTACGAGGAGTAGGCTTTGGGTGTTCACCTTCTTCGTAACCGTAAACAATAAGTGCGGCCACAGTTTCTTCTTCGGGCAGCCCAACAATTCCTGATATTTTCTCATCATTAATCACTCCCATAACACAAGTACCCACACCTTTTGCGTGAGCTGCTAAACAGAATGTTTGACAAGCAATACCCGCATCAAACACTTCCCATACATTGGCTTTAGAGGTAACATACTCGTCTTTATCGAGTTTGCCACTTTTACCTTTTACAAAACTCAATACGGCAACCCCTTTGGCTTCTTTTAACGTGTTCACGTTATAAACAAAACCATCAACCCCATCCGCTGCCAGTTTTTCGATTACCGTTCTGTTATCCACCAAGGTATATCTTGCTACCTGAAAGTTTCCCCAGGAAGGAGCCCATCTGGCCAGCTCAACAATCTCTTTCATGGTTTCATGACCTACCTTTTCATCCTTGAATTTACGAACGCTACGGCGCTCTTTAATCATTTCAATTGCATCCATTCTTTATGTTTTTCTGGTTATTAATCAATTTCTTGTTGTAAACACAATGTGTAATTAAAGCCATTTAAGATTACTCCAATGCTTTCCCGTTCCCTCTTATTAAATTGAATGACGCTCGGGCACACTTTCCAAAAGGGCCTCTTCCATATCGGAAATGGCATTTTTAATCCTGTCAATGGCTCCCTGTTTGTCACCGGGCAGTTTTGCATCGAAGCTCACGGTGTTTATGATATGTATCCCCATGTAGTAGGTTGGCACATCCACCAACTCTAATGTTTTAATTTGCTCTTCGAGCACTTCTCGTTCGGTAGCCAATTCAAACTTTCCATCGGCTATATCTTTAGCCAGTATGGTTCCTTCGTTGGGGCTTAATGTAGTTGGAACAATTCCTACAGGTTTTACCTTATTGATCAGTCTTGCATTGGCTTGAGCGTTTTCAATACCTTTTCCTTTGCCGGCAGCACCAAACATAAAGCCATAAAAGAAGGTCATCCCCACCTTATTCAAACGCTCCAGCTGAATTTCCGCATCCTCAAGCGTAGCACCTTTGTTAAGATATTTGAGTGCTTCGGCATGCCCGGTTTCTACCCCGATCCATAGGTCACCAATACCCAATTTGGCCAACTCAGCCAGCTCTTCATCTGTTTTACCCATAATATTATTGATGGAAGCGTACATTGTTATTACCTCAACCTGAGGCAGGTAATCATGTATTTTTTCGGCAATCACTTTTAAACGCCTCGCTGAAAGCACAAAGGCATCTCCGTTAACCAAAAACACCCGCTTTACGTTTGGGTATAACTGCTTGGCTTCTTTCAGGTCCCTCTCTACCTGATCTATTTTATCTACCGAGAAGTTCACATCGCGGTACATGGTACAAAACGTACATTGATTATGCGCACATCCTACGGTTACTTGTAGCAATAGTGTGTTCGACTCGTAAGGAGGTCTATATACTGGTCCTGTATAATTCATTTTAATTTATTTTTGGACAGGATTAACAGGATTTACAAGTTATCTTTACGTTAAACATTCAATCATATTAATCTTTTCAATCCTATCCGAATTTCTTTGCGCTCTAGTTTCTCAAAAGTTTGTTTGTAAAATCTATCAATTGATTGATGGCATCCTCGTTGTAGGCATCTTGGTGTGCATTGGCATACCCTCCCCTGTCATTATCAAAATATTTCCCTGTTACACCCTTATGGGCCTCATCAACTGCCAAGTCGTATAGAATATCTGCACCTTTTTCGGCAGGCGACCAATGTTGACCGTAAGCTTCGTTAGCCATTTTTGTATTCAGTAACGAACCGGGGTTCACTGCAATTACCGCGACCTTTTCCAATTCTTTGGCCAAACGAAAACTCCACATGGTCAGTGCCAGTTTGCTCATGGCATACGAAGCGTTTAACGAGACACGCTGCTTACCAATCATAGCAGCATAGGAAATATCCGACTGTGCTGCAGAACTTAAATTGATGATACGTGCATCAGTTCCTTTTTCCAGCAACGGCAGTAATTCTTTGGTTAGCATATAAGGAGCAACATAGTTAACCACAAACCTCAGATCCAATCCGTCTTTATTCAATATTTCAGCAGTTTTGAAAATACCTGCATTGTTAATTAAAATATCAATATGTGATAATTTTGCATTCACTTCTTCAGCCATCCTTTTCACGGCATCTAAATCAGACAGGTCAGCCACAAAACCATCTACATTTTCGTTTTTAGTCGAAAATTTTATTTCTGCAACTGTTTTTTCGACTTTGCCTTCGTTTCTGCCATGCACATAAACCGAATGACCTTCACTTGCCAGTTTAATGGCAACCAGCTTACCAATACCGTCGGTGCTTCCTGTGATTAATATATTTTTCATTGGATTATTTTGTTAATGTATACCATAAAATGCGGACATAATTAAGCAATATGCGTCATCTCGTTTACAATAAATTCTTCAATAGCACCTTTTGTTGCTTCCTGAAAGGCAACAAAGTGTGTATTACTGGCATGTTTTTCCAAAGAATCACGGTTTTCCCAGTTTTCGAAAAACAGGAATAAATTTTTGTTTTCATTGTCCTGATGCAAGTCGTAATTGATACATCCCTCTTCGGCCCTGGTGATATCAATAAGTTTTAGCAGTTCATGTTTTACTAATTCTTGTTTTTCCGGTTTGGCTAAAATTCTTGCTACAATAGTTAATTTACTCATAATAGTATTTTTATTTTTTTCAAGTTCTCGCAAATTAACACCGATGAATTCGCTGAGTTCCGCTGGTTAATTTACCATACAAATTTACTTTGCTTACCACTATCAACCGTTGTATGCGAAAGGGTTATAATTGTACATTTATTGGATAAACAACAAATACCTTTTTAACTGCTTACACAGGCTGAATTAGCACCTGCATTTCAATCGTCAACAAACCGTGCCTCTATCAAAAAGAAAGAAAAAGCACCAGGATCTCCTAATGCTTTTTAGCTCTGTACTTTTTTTCTTAATCCCATACCTTCAATTTCCAGTAGGATGCTTTCTGTTAACACAAGGACACCAAGCATGTAAAAAACAAATGATACTTTGCACGCTCGGTGACTTCGTGGTTCAATTTTAAGAATTAAACTGACTACCTTGCAGGAATAATTTCGCACGCTCCATTCGCACGTACATAAAATACACATTCACTTGTAGCGCTTGAAGTAATTTGGTGAACTCCACCACCCGTAGATGCAAAATAACTACCTAGTTCAAGTATCTTAACGTCGTTTTTTCCGCCAACCTGATATTGCGGCTCACCTTTAATCAATACTGAGCGAAAGCTTGAACCGTGGCTTACTATCTTTCCGCTAAATCCGGCAGGTAATTTTATAAGCGTTCCATTCAACTCATCGACTTGAGGCTTACCCCATAGAAAGGCAACTTTTGGCCCATTAGACATGGCAGCTGTTTCTGGTTGGTCGATCCATTTAACATCCGATGCATCTAACCACACAATGTTTGACCTGTCCACGTTAACAGGCCTCTCCCCACTATCGAAATGTTCATCGGCAGGAAGTACCAAATAAGGTCCTTCCTCAATCTCGATATAGGCCAATGAAGTAGTCCCTTTTGCAGAAGTAATATGCACCTCGCCCTTAGGCTGTGTCCAGAAAGAACCAGCAGGCATCCACATATTTGCAGCTTCCGGATCGTCGTTATGAATTAAGCCTTCAATTACAATTCCCCGGTAAGAAATATTGTGTATATGTGGCGGTGACGAAAAACCATCTGTTGGTTTCAATAGAAAGCCGGTTGGCTCATTCCCTTTTCTATCTCCCCAAAGTGTGCCTGCTTTTGGAGCTAAATCACCTCGTTTAGGATTCAGGTGGTCCCACTTTACTTCCGATGCCAGTACAAGTTCATAGCTTGCTTTTGTATTTTGTTGAGCGGTTTTCTTTCCCGTTGCTACTTTTGAGTTTGTGCATGAGGCCATAAGGCTAACACATGCAAGTAATAATAATGTTCTCATATTTTTATGTTTTTTTTGTTTTTTGTAACTATCAGTTATGAAATTGAATTGGATGTATTAGATGCATGTAAATCAGCTCTAAATTCTATCACATAACAATCTAACGATCTATTTGTTACTACTTTCCCCAATGGATGTTATTGGCATCGAACTTATCCTTTGGTTGTTCAACTCCTGTTGGGGTTCCCATACACGCCTTTAAAATCGTAGTTCAATCCTCCTTGGAAACTGCTTATCGGTATAACTCCCTACGCTTTTACGACTGTGAATTACCGAGAGTATAGCTTCTTTTTTTGTAGTTGTTGATAAAGAAATATCCTTAACCTCCCGTTTGTTTTCCCTCCGTTTTATCGGCAAAAATTTCAATCCCAAAAACCTTTTCGTTTTGCATTGCCAAAACACCCACTAATAACACAATAACCAAGGTGGCATAAACCTTTTGAATTATTCCTTTGCTTGTCCTCATCTTCTTTATTTTGTCAGTAATAAAATGATGACAACTGCCGCCAGAATAATATTAATTACATCACTTACAGTTAACTTCTTCATATTCCCCCTTTTTGATATTAGTTCCTAAATTGTCTTTATATCTTATCTGCGTCAGCAAAATTACATGAAGATGATACTTCAGTATTGTACTTTTCACGGAAAAAATTGTATCTATAGCTGTTTTATGTTTAAATAACAATGTTGTATTTAACTTTCAGAACATTGTATTAATATTGGTATAAATCAGGATTAAGCTTCCTTAACATCACAATAACATCATATTTGTCATCTATTACCTATATTCGCACAATAAAACCAATTTTATTACCATGTTTACAGAATTCTCCAAAAAATTATTTGAAATTCATATCGAAGAACTATCCTCATGGGAGAAAAGACCTCATAAGCATAATTTCTTTGAAATAGTATATGTTGATAAAGGTTCAGGTTTTCAATGCATCAATCAGCATGAGTTTGAATATAAAGAAGGAAATATCTTTTTACTTCCTCCCTTAGATTGCCACTCGTTTAAAATCAATGAGCCTTCAAGATTTTACTTTGTACGTTTTACCGATAATTTCTTTTTAAAAGATGATGGGTTGACGAATTACAATGAGTGGTTCGATAAAATTGCATACATCACAGCAAACTACAATAAGGTACCCGGAGATATTATCCCTACCGAAAGGGAACGGAATTTCATTATTGACAATATAAAATCCATTTATCAGGAATATCTGGCTTCCGATAATTATTCGGATTCGATAATTGCCGGCTCCGTAGCATCCATCCTTAATATACTGGCGCGTAGTATAGAAAAAAGATATGTGGACCAGGCCAACGAAATAGATAACCGTTTTGGTGAAATTTTGAGGTTCATCAACACCAACATCTTTAACAGCGACAAACTTAGGGTACCCTTTTTGGCTGACAAATTTGGTATCTCAAAATCGTATTTCTCGCAGTACTTTAAAAAACAGGCCGGTGTGAGCTTAGCGGATTACATCATAAAGTCGAAGCTAAGGATTGTTGAGACCAAGGTTTTACATACGGACCTTTCTTTGAAAGAAATAGCATTCCAACTCAATTTTACCGATAGCAGTCACTTGTCCAAATCGTTTAAGAAGGTTTATGGCATGACAGTGAAACAGTTTAAAAACAGCGGTCAGGTAAGTTGTGCCTAGTGTCATGTCTCAGCAACGCAATGTGGCGACAAACACGACGCAAGGGCAGAACAGCGTGTATCGCGCAGTAATATTTGAGTACCTTACAACTTATGATTGGGAATACGAACGTAAAAAGTTGTTCCTTTTTTAGGTTCGGATTCTATGGTTATTTCACCACCCAACAATTTGACGTATCCTTTAGTAATAGACAACCCCAAGCCTGAACCTTCAAAATTTCTGGAATAGGAAGTGTCCGCTTGCACAAACTGATCAAAAATATCGGCTTGTTGGCTTAACGCTATTCCTATACCGGTATCTTCCACCCAAAATTCGGCACATTCCTGATTTACCGAATATGTGACTGCAACGTATCCTTGTCTGGTAAACTTAATACCATTTTTTATTAGATTGGTGAGTATTGAATTAAGTTTATATTCATCGGTAACAAAGCCTTTGGTTGAAATCACCCCCTTTTCTGCTACGTTTAGCTTTATTCCCTTGACTTTTGTTTCCTGTGTAAAAAAAGACTGAAGCTGCATTAATATCCCTTTGATATTAACCGCATTGTAACTCGGTTCTTCAACACCTGATTCTAGTTTTGAAACGTCGATGATATTATTGATCGTCCCCAGCATCCGGTTGCCACTTTGCTCTATCACATTAATAAAATGCAATTGTTCCTCTGACAAATATTCATCTGTTTTTAAAAGCTCGGTAAATCCGAGAATACCGTTCATTGGTGTTCTTATTTCGTGACTCATATTCGCCAGGAATGCCGTCTTCATTTTTTCACTTTCCTCAGCTCTGATCTTTTGCCGCTTTAACTCTTTCATTATTTGAGAATTCAGATCCAGTTGATACTGCAAGTCCTTGGTCCTGCTTCGGACCCTTGCTTTTAAAATCCGGTTTACAATTAGCAAAAGCAGAAAAAGGATTAAAATGATGGTACTGGCAATCACGGTGTATTTATAATATTTCTGCCATTCGTTATGGCTTTGATCATATTCCGTGATCCACTTGTCATAAATCTTTTGATATTCCCCGTTTGCCAATATAACCTCTAATCCATTATTCAAAAGCGCAGCTAATTCAGGAGCTGTCTTTAAAACTTTAAATCCCATGCCACGTTCCAAAATGTGATGATCCAAGGCACTTACGTAATCTTTAGCCTGTATTTTGGCCTGGTAAATACCCGCTACCCTTTGTGCAAAGGCACAAGTAACATCGGCTCTATCGAGGGCGGCACTCAATTGTTCATAATCCGTTACAAATAAAAATTTAACCGATGGATTGATGGATCGTACGTAATGAATCAACACGTCATGTTCCCACAAAGCCACAAGCGGTTCTTTCAATGATCTGAATCGTTCAAGTGAGAATCTGCTATGAAATTGAGTATTATATAAAAAACTGTGAGAAGTATTTATCGTAGACCTCGTATATATGTAGTCATTATCCGGACTCCCAGGGTAGTTAACACCACCAACGGCCTGCGTCCCGCTATTTTCAAGTGCCTGATTTATAGCCTCCCATGCTCCTCCGGAAATATGAATATCTGACTTATAAAGATCTTTAATGGCGTTTAAAATATCGATATTAAACCCAACCAACTCTCCTTCTTCATTCATAAATTGATAGGGAGGGTAACTATTGCTAAATGCGACTTCGTACTGAGCATTGGCACTAATGAAAGTAAGCACCACGAATGCGATGACGGCAAAGGTTTTATGCATAGTGAGGATTCATTTCGGAACAAATGTAAAAATTTTATGATTTGTATAGAAACATACTCGTAAATTATTCCAACGTTCATTTTTTTACTATTAGAAAGAGGCAAAGCTTTAATTCTTCAATTTCCTACAATATCCTTAGGATTTCATATTGGTTTTTATAAATTTGTTAATGGTGTTTTGCTAAACCTTTTTTCGGGTTAAAACACATTTTTACTAAAGACAAATTACATAAAACAAACGGTCATGAAATTTGAATTACCTACACTACCTTACAGCGCAGACGCTCTTGAGCCAACCATTAGCAGAAAAACCATTGAATTCCATTATGGAAAACACCACCAGGCCTACGTAAACAACCTTAACAATCTAATTGGCGGTACTGCTTTTGAAAACGCCGACCTGGAAACTATCATCAAAAAAGCTGATGGCGGGATTTTCAACAATGCCGCTCAGGTATGGAACCACACATTTTATTTTACTTCATTTTCGCCCAACGGAGGAGGAGTACCTTCCGGCCCCCTGTCAACAGCTATCATCAAAACATTCGGAAGTTTCGATGCTTTTAAAGTTGCCTTCGGAAAGGCTGCTGCCACCTTATTTGGTTCGGGATGGGCATGGCTGGTAAAAGATGCGAACGGAGAACTAAAAATAGTTCAAACAAGTAACGCAGGCAACCCTATGACTGAAGGTTTAACACCAATATTAACCTGCGATGTCTGGGAACATGCCTATTATCTAGACTACCAGAACAAACGTCCGGATTACATTGCCAATTTTTGGGAATTAATTGACTGGGACGTTGTTGGAGCAAGACTCTAGTATCAAGTCATGTATAGAACTTCGGGTTAGTTACATTTATTATTGCATTTTTCAAAAGGAGAAAAAGTAAGTATAGCCGTCCTTTCAGACATGACGCAACACTAACATAAAGTTAGATTCTATATATCTTAAAGAACGGTTCTGGATAACATGATGTTTATTCAGAACCGTTCTGCGTTTTTTTTAAAATAAATTATTACATTAGGCTAAACTCTATACTGAAAAATAAATCTGGATTAATTCACAAAAATATCCTTAATATGTTAAAAGATCTAATACTAAAAAACCGAAGCTACCGACGATTTTATCAGGACAAAAGTATAAGTGAAGAAATACTTAGCGAACTTGTTGATTTAGCTCGCCTATCGCCTTCGGCCAGAAATGCCCAACCGCTTAAATACGTTTTGTCCAATACCCCTGAAAAAAACAGCATTATTTTCAAGCATTTGTCGTGGGCCGGGTATTTAACGGAATGGCATGGACCTGAAGAAGGAGAGCGCCCGTCGGCGTACATTATCATGGTGAACGACACCGCTATATCATCCAACTTCTTTAGCGACAATGGTATTGCATCCCAAAGTATTTTACTGGGAGCTGTTGAAAAAGGATATGGCGGGTGCATCATCGGATCTGTTGAGCGCCTTCAATTGCAACGAGAACTGGAGATACCTGCCCACTTAAAGATTGTACAGGTTATTGCATTAGGGGTTCCTAAGGAAGAAGTCGTAATCGAGGAGTTTAACAAGGATCATAAGTATTGGCGCGATATGAAAGAAGTGCATCACGTACCTAAACGCAGCCTCCAAGATATTATAGTAAAACTATAATTATGATTCCTTTTAAATAGGTAAAGTATATTATACGTGTCGTCAGTTTTTTTAGCATTACCAAACGATCAATTTAAAGGAACCTATTGACTTTTATACCTATTCTTGAGTAAAACATTTTCCCGTTTATTTGTTTTACAAGATAGATGTACTGATTTTAAGAACAACAAAATTTGTCCGCCATGAGTCCTAAAAGAAAATTGACCTTTATTTTTTTGGTATTTACTATGTTGGCCGGAGCACAAGTCAACCTTGATTCGTTGTTGTTTAGGGGTGTTATAATGGAAGGTGACAGTTTGTTCTCGCTTCCCTATGCCAAATACACCGTGAACAAAAAAATCAGATATACGGCCAATGAATCCGGTCAATTCTCTTTTTGGGCCAAAGCGGGGGACATTGTCCATTTTTCGTATGTAGGATTTAAACCGCTTAACGTTCAGGTAAATGACTCTCTGGCAAACGAGAATTACTTAATGGGGATTTTCTTGAGTCGCGATACCATTAAATTATCGGAGGTAGTGATTATTCCCCAAATCATCAACCCTAATGCGGCGGCACGCAATATGCCTTTGTTAAGTACGGCAGACGATGTGGCGGCGCAAAACAATGTGGCCATGTCAACCTATCAGGCCAAAACACAACCTGTTACCAAATGGGACGCAGAAATGAACCAGAAGAACTTTATACAGGCCCGATCAAACGATATCGCCTACCAAACACAGGTGCAACCCGGTCATATGGCAGGAGTGAGCAACACGGCTCTATCTAAGCAAATTGACCGCTCCAAACTCAAAAACCTGCAAAAACCAAGGCGGCCTTACATCACCCAGGCAGAATGGGAATATCTGATATCCAGCTATAACGAAAAGATGAAAAAGAAATTTGAATAAACCAGATGTATTCCTGATTTTTTTTATGAATTTTGCCTTCTGGTTAAATTAGCGCATAACAAAGTACTACACATGGAATTTACTTTAAATGGAGAGGGTGGATATAGCAAGGTTGAAAGCTACGACGATGGCACTACAGAAAGCTTATCTTCTCATTATAGCGAGATTTTAAAATTATTGGGTGAAGATGTAAACCGCGAAGGTCTGGAAAAAACCCCCTTAAGAGTAGCCAAGGCCATGCAATTTTTGACTCAGGGCTACCAAATGGATCCTGAAGAAATTATTAAGTCGGCCATGTTCAAGGAGGATTACCAGCAGATGGTTGTGGTAAAAGATATAGAGATATACTCCATGTGCGAACACCATATGCTACCTTTTTTTGGAAAAGCGCACATAGCCTATATACCCCGCCACCACATTACCGGATTGAGTAAGATAGCCCGGGTGGCCGAAGCCTTTGCCCGCCGGTTGCAGGTTCAGGAAAGGTTGACCACCCAAATCAAGGATGCCATCCAAAACACCCTAAAACCGTTAGGGGTAGCTGTTGTTATTGAGGCGCAACATATGTGTATGCAGATGAGAGGGGTGCAAAAGCAACATTCGGTTACGACAACATCGGATTTTACCGGCGCATTCCTAAAAAATATTGCTACACGGGAGGAGTTCTTTAATATTATCTCGGGTAAGTTGCATTAACCGTGTGACGACAGAATTAACTGCTATATAATCATCATACCCCCATCCCGACATCGGCGAAACAGTGCTTCCCCTGTCTTATAACCAGTTAAAGCAACAGAGTGGGTTAAACCCGCAATATGCATTAGAAATTCTATTACACATTGAAATTACTTTAAAACAAGGCACTTCGTTGCATCACTTCAACTCACCAGAACGATGTTATGCCTCGTTTCAGTAATGCCTTGTTTTATTGTACTTGCAATGCTCATGACGAACCTCCAATACATAATCCGGGTTAAATAGCATTGATAAATTTGTGTTTATCTGCTTACCACTAGCTTAATCACTTTTCTGTTGCCATTCACCTCAATATTACAAAAATAAATACCCGAAGGCAGTTTTTCCGTATTCATCTGTGCCAGGTGCACACCTGCAGGTTGCCTTTTGTTGATCAACACTGTAACTTCTTTGCCGGAAATGTTGTAAACCGACACTTTTACATCGGAAGGATTAACGAGAGTATATTCTATTATTGCATTTGACGTTACAGGATTAGGGTAACATCGTGCCTTAATTCTGATTGTTGTGTTTAATTGTTCGACAGACACTGTTCCTTCCGGGTTTGCGACTAAACCCGCCAGCGTAAAGATGCCCATTGTAATCACATCAACATTACTGCTACCATCCAGGTTAGCCTGCACTATTTTGCTGCTTCCTGCGGTAATGTTCTCTGTCCAATAAATTTTTGATTCCTCGGTATCGACAGCGATATCCCGGGCAGTAACTCCTGTGGCAATTTGTACCGGACTGGTTTTGTCGATATTTATTCGGTAAATAACATCTGATCCCGAGTCTGTCCAGTATACATATCCGCTGCCTACAGCCATGTCGTAGGGATTTGACATGCTGATACCCGGAGTCATTGTCCAAACAAAAATGTTGTGATCAGTACCGTCGGTATTGCAATAGTAAATAATGTCGAAATTAATATTATTACTTCTTATATAATACAGTTTGTTTCCATAATAAGTGATTGAACGTAAATCCTCATTGGTGGATTCAAAACTAACATATTGTTTTATCATCACGATGGATTGGTTCGTTCCATCCATATCTGCCTCATATATCCGATCATCCTTGCCACTGTTAATCGTAAAATAAACCTTACGGTTCGCAGCATCAATGGTTAAACTGGTTGTAACGAAAAGATCTGGAATGCTTGTGAGTCCTGCAATATCCGTAATCACATCCTGAATGTTACCTCCATCTAAATTGGCCGACCTGATGCGGTTAGCGCCGTTTTCGATATAATATATTCTTTGGGGATTTACCGAATAGTCCACGGCTATATCCGTTAGATGGTCAACCCCATTAAAGCAAACCTCTTGATTTGTTCCATCACTCAAACAAGAATAAATCGTTCCACTATTAGGTAGGTAATCATACCCATTCATATAAAATAATTTCACCTGGCCCAATAAGCTAACATTTAGCAACATGGCACCAAACATTAAAAGAAATGATGTAAACAATTTCATGGCATAATTTTTTTAGCTGAATAACGTTTATCCTATTAAAGTTAAAGCTTTTTCAAACGTAATTCAAGCTATAATCGCTCCGCTTCGCACCTCATTTATTTCCACGTCTTCCTTAGCCATTGCAGCATCTTCTTCATGCACCACTCACTACCTATTTAAAAAACAACATATTTGACGCATTGATGTAAACATTCTTTTCTTTTTATGTCGTTCAGATTAATCACGGGGAGGAGTTTTTCTTAATGCCTGGGGCAGGTTGCATTTGCAGGAAATTTAAAAAGTTATAAACCATAAATTTTATTAGTGAATTAATCATTGAAATACACTATAAACTACGACAAGTAAGTATCGAGATAATAATTAAAAAGCCAGATGAACAATAAGATCCATCTGGCTTTTCTTTGTCGCTTATGCCGTATAATAAAGTTTACCGAATATTTATCACTACTGCCCGTGTTTCAAAGCCATTTGCTTTAGCCTTTACTGTTACATTACCTTTTGTTTTATTCGATTGAACAATCGCCAAACACCTACCTTTATTGGTTACAATAGTGTTCGATTGAAAATCCTGAATATTATCGTCGGCTCCGGTATCCACACCTAATAATCGCACATCTCCCTCAATTTCAAAATCTACCTTTACATTTTCTGTTTTTATTGCACGTCCTTCTGCATCCACCAACTGAACAACTAAATGCGCTACGTCGTAGGCATCGGCCTGCAAGTTAGTTTTGTCGGCAGTTAATGTTATGCCAACAGGCTCAGAAGTCGTATGAAGTTCTGCAATAATCTCTTCTCCGTCAAAACCGGCTTTTGCCGTTAGTGTACCTTCTTCAAACGGAACGGTCCAACGATATATGCGGTCAGGGCACTCGGACATACTCTTGCGCCCCAAGGTGCGACCATTTATTAATAGCTCAACAATAGAATGGTTAGAACAAACTTCCACCATTACCTTTTCCCCCTTTTTGTAATTCCAATGCATTCTTGAATCCCTCCAACGGTACGATCCATTGTTATTAGGAAGCTGTTGTGCCGAGAACCCCGAAATTTTAAATCCCGACTCCTTTAATGGCAGGGTGCCAATAGAAATATGTGGCTTATTGATCCATATACTCTTAAAATAGTTCCATCCCTGAACTTTAAAACCTGCGATATCCAACAGATCGGACCATCCACTTTTCGAAGGCCAGTCGCCATGACGCTCTCCGATATAACCAATACCCGTCCACATAAAATTACTGAATACCCCCGGGTTTTCCAGCACTTGTTTCCAATCGTCCCAGGTACCCGGATTTTCGTTAATAGTAACCTGCTTATTCGGAAAGTGCTTTTGAGCCCAGGCGATATCCTTGTTCCTGTAGCTAAAACCTACTACGTCCACAGCATCGGCATATCCGCTGACCATACTGGTTTGCGGCACCACTAAATTAGCCGTGGTTGTTCGACTTGGATCCAGCTCTTTTACCCACTTATTGAGTCTCTCGGCTGTTTCGGTCAAAATATATTCTCCCTTTTCCGATTCATCGTAACGTTTCTTCATTTCTTCCGGGGAAAACATTGGTTCGCTTCCCCAGTATGCACCTGAGTTCTGCGGATCGTTTGGATCTTTCCAAAAACCGGTAACATAGCGATAGTGTAAATAAGTCCACTCAATCTCGTTGCCTATGCTCCACATAAATACACTGGGGTGATTACGGTCGCGAAGTACCTGACGCGTCAAATCGCTCTTGGCCCATTTCTGAAAATGCTCCACATAACCTCGGGTTATATAGTCGTCGTGACGATCGTGGTAGTTCTGACGTTTATCTTTGGCATAATCAAATTCATCGAAGATTTCATTTTGCACCAAAAAACCCATTTCATCACATAAATCCAAAAACTCCTTAGAATATGGATTATGCGCGGTACGGATGGCATTAACGCCACACGCTTTGAGTTCTTTCAGCCGGCGAACCCACACTCCCCGGGGAACGGCTGCCCCAACCAATCCTCCATCGTGGTGAAGACAAACCCCTTTCACATCTGTAAATTTTCCATTTAGGAAGAAACCTTTCTTCGCTTCGAAACGAACATTTCTGATTCCGAATGGGGTGTCATATTCATCTACAACAGCACCATCTTTTATCACTTTGGTAATGGCTTTATACATGTAAGGTGTTTCCGGTGACCACAGGGCAGGATTTTTTACCACGAAATTTTGAATGAAAGCATTTTTGTTGCTTCCTTTTAGGCTGCAATCCGTATTGGCACTGGCAACAGCGGCACCACTTGCATCCACCAACGAGGTGGAAAGAATAAATGCGCTTTCTTTATCCAAATCGTTTTCAACGG
Organism: Saccharicrinis sp. 156; assembly: GCF_050589685.1. Taxonomy (NCBI): domain Bacteria; kingdom Pseudomonadati; phylum Bacteroidota; class Bacteroidia; order Marinilabiliales; family Marinilabiliaceae; genus Saccharicrinis; species Saccharicrinis sp. 156. The sequence continues at coordinate 71,661 of NZ_JBNGOS010000018.1, read as the reverse complement.
TCACCTCCAGCCTTACCGTTGCTTTATCGGCTGCCACTTCCGGCGTAGTTAAGTAAGTACCCCAAACAGGAATGTGCAGTTTATCCAGGGCCAATAACTTTACATGACGATAGATGCCGCTTCCTGTGTACCAACGGCTATCGGCATAACGTGAATGATCAACATGTACTGTAAGTACATTATCTTTTCCATCGGTAGTTAGGTGGTCGGTTAAATCGAAATATACCGGGGAGTAACCGTAAGGATTTTCTCCAAGACGCTTTCCATTCAACCAAAAAGTGGCGTTGTTATACACACCATCAAATAAAACAAAGGTGCTTTTCTCATCCTTATGGCCGGGAGTGGCAAAATGTTTTTGATAAACCCCCACCCCTCCGGGCAGATAACCGGTACAGCCTTCAAGTGTTGAATCAAAGGAGGCTTCCACACTCCAATCGTGCGGCAAACGCACCTCTCTCCAATCCGCATCGGCCATTGGAATCTGGGAAGGTATAGCAGTATCGTTTTGTAAGGCGAACTTCCACCCAAAATTAAAGTCTGTTTCTCTCTCGAATTTGTTGTGTTGATTCTGGCAAGCCATAAAAGCAACTGTTAGAACCAAAAACAAGTAGTGTAGTTTTTTCATTCTGTCTTGATTTAAAAATATTCAATGTTGTTATGAATACAAGTATAGGCAAATCAAGGGTTTCAATTAACCTGAGCTGTTGAATAAAAACACGACAGGCCTATTTTTGCACCCAACATAAACTAGACATAAACCACAAAAAAATAAACTATATTGATTTTTAGACCTAAGGGTAGGCGTTTTGAAAGATTTCCTTATCAAACACCCCTCGCATTTAATAAAGCCGTGCAATTGTGATTAATCCCGCAATATGCATTAGAAATTCTATTACGAACACAATTTACCGTGATAAAAGATAAATGCTGAATTTATAGTTCTCGAAATAGATCACTATTACTGCGAACTAAAAATTTACGCTTCATTTTTTCTCTATGCATTTTGCGTTCCCATCACGAAAACTTAGAAATTAATCTGGTTAAACTAATTTAACAGCCAAAGTAGTTTTCTTATTATCATTTTCTTCTGGCCAATATGTCCTCGGTAACCCGAATAGAGTCCTGTACCAACGAATACACCCTAAAAAAACCTCTGCCATCGTTGCTCACATTGGTAGGGACATTTGCTGGCGGCCCACTAAACAATGGCACCTGTATCCCTGTTTCTTCATCCACAGCCAGTAAAAAATCGTAGTAATCCTTGTTGATGCTCTGCATCTCCAGTTTTACCCAATCACCTTCCTTCAGGAAATTACCGGTTAGGTCGCCGTCATTATCTTCCTCTACAACGCTCTGTACCCATACGCCATTCACATCATTCCCGTTAAAAAACTTATCGTCGGCATACTCTATTTCCGATAATTGAGGTGTGATCAGTTCATTATTCAAATAAGCCGTAAAAGCATAGTACTCTTTTGTTTCTTCAGGTTCCTGAGTAAACAAGAGTATTTGCCATTGCTTTTGCCCTTGCGTGGTGGTCCAATCCAGAAATATAGAATCAATTGGGGCAATGGGGTTCATCGCGTTACTGGCCTCATATTCTTCTGTAACACCATCATTGTTCACATCCACATTTGAAATATTCAGGGTGTAAGTTTTGCCATAAACCCCAATGTAATATCTGGGAATTACATAAGTCCCCTGCACCCCTGAAAGCTCGCTTAAGGTAATTTCGTTTTGCCCATCCGTTAAAGTAACCACAGCCCCTGATACCGGCGGGCTCGGCTTATCGCGTTGAAACTCGGAAGTAATCGACAGTTTAACAAAGTGCTCCTGCGCCTGATCGGTAAAAAAACCATCTACCACCAACTGCGGCCTATCCGTTTTAAAATCCATCTCAATTTCTTCGGTACAGGACCCAAGCATGGATATTACCAGGAATATAACTGTAAGATAAAGTATCTTGCTCATGACTTAAAATTTGAAGTTATAGGTAACAGATGGAACATATTGAAAAAGATAGGTTTTCTGCGCCTTGATTTCATAAGGGTTGTCATCATCCTGCTCATAGTAAATAGACCAGGCGTTTTTACGCCCATATACGTTGTACAGAGAGAAATTCCATTCCCCCTGCCATTTTCTGTTCTTTTTGTTTTTGGCTTTAAGCGTATACGAAATATCCATCCGGTGATAATCGGGCATATTTTCTTCGTTTCGTGACGAATAAATGGGGATAATATCGCCCCCCACAAACATTCTACCTGTTGGTGCTGTCATTGGAGAACCGCTGGTATATATCCAGTTCATCCCCAGGTGACCCCGTTTACCTACCTTTCGGTTAAGCACAACCGAGATATCATGGTTTCGGCTATATGGTGAAAGATATTTGTTGCCTTCGTTTATTTCCGGAATCTCCCTCCACGACCTACTCCAGGTATAGCCAATCCAACCATTATACTTTTCCTTTTTTACCTTTACCAACAGCTCGGCTCCATAAGCCCATGACTTACCAATCCTTAATTCTCCTTCCATTTTTTCGTTCAGGAGCAAGTCCGGATGATCCTTAAAATCGATGGTATTTTGCATGTCCTTATAAAAGAGCTCAACCGATGTTTCAATAGTATTGCCCGACAGGTTTTTAAAATACCCTACCGAGAACTGATCACTTATCTGCGGCTCAATGTTTGGTGACGACATAAACCAAACGTCCAGCGGGGTTCCGGAAGTGGAATTACTGGCCAGGTGCAGGTATTGACGGGTGCGGGCATAGCTTCCTTTTAACGAAGTAACGTGATTGAGCATATACGACAATCCAAACCGCGGCTCCAATCCCCAGTAACTGTTATAAACATCGCCTGATTCGTATTCTTTTTTGTCGATCTCCTCGTAGTTTTCGTCAAATGCATAGACGGTACCACGACCAATATTCTGCAAGCCTGAAAATCGCAATCCGTATCTTAAGCCCCATCGCCCTATACTCTGCGAATTGCCGATGTACAAAGCATGTTCCAGCGCATTGGCATCCGGAACTTCAATTCTGTTCATCAAGGCATTATCTCCTGTTCCCATGGCCGTTGCCGGTTCCATCCCATGATAAATGCTCTGCCCCCCGAAACTAAGGGTATTGTTGGGATTCAGATAATAGTTAAAATCAATCTTCAAACTATAATCGGTCAGTTTACTGTCCCACCTAAAACCGGAAGTCTCGTCATTGGCTTCCAGGTGATAATCGTAGTTGCTGTTTACCAGCGTAATATTCGAAAACAACTTAGGGTTGTAAACGTGGTTCCACCTAAGTGTAAAAGTTTGGTTACCGTAATCGATACTGGAGCGTGTTTCTTTGAATACATCGCGCCCGGTGTAAAAGCTCAGATACACCCGATTATTGTTGTTGATCACATGTTTTATCTTGGCATTGATATCGTAAAAAAATATCTTGTTGTCCCTATTGTCCTCGTTTCCGAACAATGGCAAAAACATATCGGCATAAGTACGTCGTGCGCTTAAAATAACCGATGTTTTATCTTTAACAACAGGCCCTTGAAGCGTTAACCTGGATGAAATGACACCAATACCTCCGTTGCCTTCCCAATATTTATTATTGCCATCGTTCATCCGCACATCCACCAACGAAGACAAACGTCCGCCATACCGTGCAGGAATATCTCCTTTGTAAAGTTGCACATCCTTGATGGCATCGTTATTAAAAACCGAGAAAAACCCTAACATATGACCTGCATTGTAAACAATAGCTTCATCCAGCAATATCAGGTTTTGATCGGGATTACCTCCCCGCACACTAAAACCGCTCGAGCCTTCACTGGTTGCCTGAACCCCGGGCATCAACTGCAGCACTTTTATTACATCTACCTCGCCCATCAAGGCAGGTACCGCCCTTATATCTTTGTTTTGCAATTTCTGAACACTCATTTGCGGATCGCGCACATGGGCATCGGCCTTTTTTGAGGTCACCACCACTTCTTCAATGGTCTCCGTATCTGCAAAAAGCTCGATATCTAAGGTGGTATTACCGGTTATTTCTATGGTCTTGGCAACCGCTTTATATCCCAGATATATAAATTCAACTTCATATGTTCCGGCAGATACGCTAAACGAGTAAAAACCGTAAAGATTAGATACGGTACCCGTTTTCAGGTTTTTGAAATATACGGTGGCCGCAATCAGCAACTCACCAGTGGCTCCATCTTTTATATGTCCGCTCAACACAACCAAGTCTTTGTCGGTAGGCGATTCGTTATCACCCCTTGCTTTATTCTCAAAAAGAAATGTGATACCTATTAAGAGGATAAGTATTTTTATAGTGTCCATCTTTTCTCTGGTTCAAAAGATTAAATTCAATTATCAGTTTTATTACGGTTCAACGACAACTAAAAATAAAGATGGTTGCAAATTAGTTTAAATTAATTGGGATTGCTTTTATTTTCAAAAAACTACCCCAAATCTAAATCCCGACTCATTAATTCTTTTTCGGTTATTATCCAGACCAAATCCCAACAAGGCATGGAATTTTGTATAAGGATTTACAAAAACTCCTAACCCATTATTAAAATCATATTTTGCTCCCAATCCAAATAAAGCACCAATACCACCTTGCGAATCAATTGGACTATTATCGCTTATATCCATTCCTAATAGCATACCTCCATTTACATAAAAGTACTTTAAAAAAATGGCTCTTAGGGCAACAGGAACATGAATTAAAGACATTTCTCTTCGAGAGTTATATACTTTCCCGGGCATTGGAGCATTACTAACAGAAATCTTGTGTTCAGAATAATCTATTCCAGTTTCTAAATCCAACCAATTGCTTAAAGGCTTAAGGTAGCTAATTCCTATAGTAAAAAACCCATCCCCATCGTAGCTAGGTCCACCTATTAATGCGTCACCCGAAACAACATTGTCTCCTAAGGAAGAGTAGATGAAACCGATCTGGGACTTTCTTGATTTTGTTATAGCCTCTTGAGCTTGCAACGCAAAGCCTACAAATAATAGCGCTAGAAGAATGATTGTCTTCATGATTATGGAAAATTTGATGATTTGTTATGTCGTAGACGCAGAATAATTATAAAGGTTGCTTGATTCTTACAACTTAAACTATACATGCCATTCTTACAACTCTCCTCCTCTTAAAAAACGTTGTGTAATGTAGCTATTTACGGTTCTTTATTAGTAAAAACAATACCTCACCCCTATCATACTTCTTAAGTTTGTTTCACCATCAGTATAAAATAAAGGTGCGGCTTCTATTAAAAATGATACTTTCTTAAATCCCTGAAACGGAAAAACCTCGACAGAACCAGGAAAGACAAATCCAAAATCGGAATCGTATTTGGTGAATGGCTCTATCAAAAAACCCATGCCTACTGAAAATCGGTGATATTCTTTTTCTTCGAACCTTAAAAAGCAATCCAACTCTGCGGTAATATCTTCAAACTCCCTGTTGGTTCCGATCTTTATTTCCCCCGTTAAATCGTTGGTTTTAATCTTCGTAAGATAGGTGTGAAATGATAAGTTGTGAAAGGAGTAATAAGTGATTCCGTACTGACCATAGATGCTGGTTCCAAATAGCAATATAACAGCAGTTATAAACACTTTAGTTGATGAGTTCATGGTTTTAAAAGTTTGGTTCGATTAAAAATTTTGGTTCAAGTTAATTATCAACAATTTACTTAAGCTCGAAATTTAAGGCTATTTTTTTAATTAGTCAATTACTTACATAACCTTTACCAAAGTTTTAAACTTTGGTAAAGGTTATTAATATACATCAAATTTTAAGTCATCTACCCATATAATAGCGGTAATCTATCGTAAACTTACGGCGTCAGCGAGTACCTGCGCCGATTCCATTAACCTGATCATTTCGGCCCGATATCCTTCTTTATCCTCCGAACGGGAAGCTTTGGCCCACTTTATTATATCATCATAGTTTACGTTTTCAATGTAGTCGGAATTGCGGAGTTTCATTCCCCAGGCAGCAACCGAAGCCGTAAATTTAAAATCGGAACTAGATTTTTGGTACGAAAGCACTTTGTTTTTAACGGTTTCAACCAACAGCGTACTTTTTGGGGCATCGGGTTGCTTATAGCGCAACTTTAAGGTGAGCAATTCATCGGAATATGTATTATTTCCCTGGATTTCCTTTTTCTTAGAGGCCTGATACTTCAAGGCATCCACACCGGGCACATAATCCTTGATATCCTCCGCTCCTAAAGGAATAATCTCGTATAACGCAGTCACTGTGTGGCCTGCTCCGATTTCGCCAGCATCTTTCTTGTCGTCGTTAAAGTCCTCTTTGTTTAACAAGCGGTTTTCGTAACCAATTAAACGATAGCCTGCCACATGCATTGGGTTGAATTCAAGTTGAAATTTCACATCCTTGGCAATCGTATACAAAGTACCGCCAAACTCTTCTACCAATGCTTTACGGGCTTCCTGAATATTATCGATATAAAAATAATTTCCGTTTCCTTTATCGGCAATAATCTCCATTTTACTGTCTTTATAATTGCCCATTCCAAATCCGGCAACCGTTATAAATATTCCATTATCACGCTCACCTTCAATCAGTTTTTCCATTTCGGAGTTACTGCTCACGCCTACGTTAAAATCACCATCGGTCGTCAGAATTATTCTGTTGTTGCTCTCTTCCAATAAATTTTTGTGCGCCATTTTGTAAGCCAGTTTAAGTCCGGCTCCACCTGCCGTTGAGCCACCTGCATTTAATTTATCCAGTGCTTCAATAATCTTTCTTTTTTCGTTACCGGATGTTGGCTCCAAAACTACGCCTGCAGCTCCGGCATAAACCACTATCGACACCTTATCTTCGTCTCTGAGTTCGTTGACCAACATTTTGAGGGCGGATTTTAACAATGGCAATTTATTGGCCGCCCGCATGGAGCCGGACACATCCAATAAAAATACCAGGTTCGAAGGTGGTAGGTTTTCTTTCTCCATGCGCTTGCCCTGAAGTGCCACTTTCATTAGGTAGTGCTGCTCGTTCCAAGGACACGCAGCAACTTCTTGATGAATGGCAAATGGGTGATTATCTTTAGGGCCGGCATAGTTGTAGTTAAAGTAGTTGATCATCTCCTCAATACGCACCGCATCGACTGGCGGCAACGAACCTTGATTAATAAACCTGCGTACATTTGAATATGATGCCCGGTCCACATCTACCGAGAAAGTAGAAAGCGGTTCTGCCTTGGGATCCAAAAATTTATTTTCGTTAAACGAGGCATAATCCTCGGTTGAAACCGGATATGGTTGCGGAGGGAGACAATAAGCTGTTTTGCTCTTCGATACAGAAGAATATCCTCTTATCCTAATCGCTTGTCCGCTTTCTCTTGATTCATTCACACTAACACCAGCAACCCTGCCGCTTAAGGCACCTGTTATATCTTTTTTGCTCTGTTTACCAAATCCAACCACTGCCACTTCATCCATTGAAACCATATCAGCTTTTAAAACAACCTCAAGTTTATCTTTTCCTTTAACGGCTATTTCCTGTGTTTGACACCCAATAAACATAAAACTTACAATCGCATTCTCGCTTCTTACCGATAAAGTAAACTCACCATCCATATTAGTGGTGGTTCCATTTGTTGTGCCCTTTTCAACAATTGAAACGCCAGGTAAGGGAGTTTTAGTTTCATCGTACACAATACCTGAAATCACTTTTGCTGCGTGCGCCCCTATAAACAGGCCCAAAAAACCGAATAATAATAACGTTGTCTTCATAACTTAATATTTTAAAAGTTTGTTCTGTATGAAGGATGCCCACGTTCATATTATTCCATAAAAAAAACCGATCTAATTTTCATCAGACCGGTTTTTAATATCTTTAACTAAGGTTTATTCTATCTTTCAGAAACTGACGCATACCCTTTGATAATTCCTCTTTGCGAGTTTTTCACGAACAAAACAATTTCGTCGCGCTCTTTGGAGGCTGGTAATTCAGCCTCAATTTTATCTATGGCATCCGAGTTGTTCAATCCGCTTTGGTACAGAACCCGATAAATATTCTGGATTCCTGTAATTTGTTCATTGGTGTAGCTCCTTCTTCGCAATCCGATAGAGTTGATACCACCATATGACATTTTGGTGTTACCCACTTTTACGTAAGGAGGCACATCCTTGCTTAACAAGGCACCACCCTGTATCATTACGTGCGCCCCAATATGAACAAACTGATGCACGGCTGAAGAACCGCCCACAATGGCATAGTCATCTATTCGAACTTCCCCTGCCACCTGGGTGGCATTGGCTATTATCACATTATTTCCAACTATAACATCGTGGGCAATGTGTACATACGCCATTAACAAACAATTACTTCCTACCACGGTCTTTCCCCTTGAAGCGGTTCCCCGGTTAACGGTAACACATTCTCTAATGGTAGTATTGTCGCCAATAATAGCTACAGAATCTTCACCGGCAAATTTCAAGTCCTGAGGAATTGCTGAAATAACCGCTCCCGGAAATATATTACAGTTTTTACCAATTCTTGCCCCCTCTAAAATAGTAACGTTGGAACCAATTCTGGTTCCTTCCTCAATGACCACGTTTTTGTCGATGGTAACAAAGGGTTCAATTACCACGTTAGGCGCTATTTTTGCCTCAGGGTGGATGTATGCCAATGGTTGTTTCATGTGTTTCGTTTTACTTTTCTCCAACTGTTCGCGCTCCAACTGAGCTGTTGGTTTCTCTCCTAATTCAATAATGTCGTTCATATTTAGGTTTTAGTACCTAAGTTTTATACGCTTTCCCAATTTTTCCAGCTGCGAAAATAATCGAAGAATCCTAATAAAAAAAATAATAAGCTATTAATTGCCCGTAATGCTTAACGAATTGATATATACTTGATTTAAATACGGAAATAACGGGAATCGACTTTTCTATCATTCCAGTACCTTAGCTCTTTCAAACTTTGTTGCGTGCTACATTGGCCATAAATTCACCTTCCGCAACCACCGAATCACCGACAAACGCGGTACCTTTCATATTAGCCACACCCCGTCTCATCGGTGTTAGCAATACCAGTTTAAAAATAACCGTATCGCCCGGCACCACTTTCTTACGAAACTTAATGTTATCCAGCTTCATGAAATAGGTGGAATAATTTTCAGGATCCTCTACTTGGTTTAACACAAATATTCCTCCGCACTGCGCCATAGCTTCTACCAACAATACACCCGGCATAACGGGTTCTGTTGGAAAATGCCCTTGAAAAAATGGTTCGTTCAACGTCACATTTTTAACTCCCACCACAAAATCTTCCTGTATGTCGATGATCTTATCCACTAGCAAGAATGGATAGCGATGTGGTAACATACTGGTTATTTTATTGATATCGCAAATAGGTTCTTTGTTGGGATCGTAATGGGGCACTTCCGGTTTGTTGGCTTGCTTCCTGATTTCGGTGCGAATTAGTTTGGCAAATTCCACATTGGACTGATGTCCCGGACGGGTGGCTATGATCTTACCCTTGATGGGTAAGCCCGCCAAACACAAATCCCCGATCACATCCAGCAGTTTGTGGCGGGCAGGTTCGTTATGATGTTCCAGCTCCAGGTTATTTAAGATCCCTATGGGTTTAACCTCCACTCTGGGTTGATGAAATAAGTCAGCCAACCGATCCAGTTCCTCTTGTGTTACATCTCTATCTATAATTACAATTGCATTTTTAAGATCACCTCCTTTAATCAGGTTATGTTGCATTAGCATTTCAACCTCGTGCAGAAAAACAAAAGTACGGCAGGCACTAACCTCTTCCTCAAAATCTTTTAACGAAGATAGCGACGCGAACTGGCTTCCCAGAAACACTGAGTTATCAAATGAAATCATGGTGTCGATATTAAAAGAATCATCAGGCATGGCAACCAGCTTGATGCCCTTTTCTTTATCTTCGAAAACCATTTTTTCTTTCACCACAAAATATTTTCTTTCCGCTTGTTGGGGTTGAATTCCTACCTCTTTGATAGCTGCCACAAAATGTTTTGCGCTACCATCCAATATAGGAATCTCAGGTCCGTCGACCTCTATCAAACAGTTATCTACCCCTAAACCGCGCAATGCCGCTAAACAATGCTCAATCGTACTTACCGAGGCATCTTTCTTTTGCAGTACCGTCCCTCTTTGTGTATAAGTAACGTTCTCGGCATATGCATCTATGATGGGTTTATCTTCAAGATCGGTTCTTTTAAACTTAAACCCGTGATTTTCAGGCGCAGGGTTAAGCACCATAGTTACCATTGCTCCTGTATGCAACCCCGTACCTTTAAGGGTAGCTTTATTTGCCAGTGTATTCTGATTTTCTACCATATTAAAAATTTCATCGCCAAACAACTACTCGTATTTGAATAGTTTATTCTTCGCCTTTTAATTTTTTTATTTCTTGTTTTAGCTCGCGTACCTCCTTCACCAGATCCGGAAGGCCTTTTAAGGCTACCCAGGACCGCGCAAAAGCTTTGGCCTCAAAAGCCGGCGTACCTCTGAGTACCGCACCTTCTTCTTTTACGTTACCGGCAATACCGGTATAAGCACCCATCTTAACTCCATCAGCCACTTTCAAATGTCCCACAACGCCCGAGTGTCCGCCAAACATACAGTTTTTTCCAATTACCGTTGAACCCGCCACCCCCGACATTGCGGCAATTACCGTATTCTCGCCCACTTCTACATTATGTGCAATTTGAACAAAGTTATCCAACTTAACACCTTTCTTCAAAACGGTTGAGCCTATCGTAGCCCTATCTAAAGCTGTATTTGCTCCAATTTCACAATCATCCTCCAGCACCACATTTCCAAGCTGAGGAATCTTGGTGAATTCACCATCCGCTTGAGGTGCAAAACCAAATCCATCTGAACCCACAACCGATCCTGCATGCAAAATACAGTTATTACCAACTACACATTCGTGATATATTTTAGCTCCAGGATATAAAATACAATTATCACCTACTGTAACATTGTCGCCTATATACACATTGGGATAAATACTCACATTGTTACCAATTTTTGCATTATCTCCTATATAAGCAAAAGCACCTACGTATGGGAAATCTCCCAAGGTAGCGGATTCTGAAATAAACGATGGTTCTTCGATACCCGTATTACGCGGCTTCATTTCAGCATACATCTGCATTAACCTGGCAACAGAAGTATATGCATCCTCCACTTTAATCATGGTGGCTTGCACCTCCCTTTCTGGTATAAAAGAGTTGTTTACCAAAACCACGGAGGCTTTGGTATCATATATGTACTTTGTATATTTTGGGTTGGCTAAGAAGGAAATGGTTCCGGGTTTACCATCTTCGATCTTCGAAACGTTACAAATCGTAACTTCCGGGTTTCCAACAACTTTCCCGTTAATTAATTCTGCAATTTGCTTAGCTGAGAATTCCATTTTAAAAAATTTGCTGCAAATCTAATAATATTATCTTCATTAAACCCCATTGCACGGGCTATTTTTCAAACCCGGCTAAAAAGCTAAGCTTAATTAAAACCATTCGACCATACCGTTTAATTATAATTTGCTGGCCCAATTCCGAACCGATTTGGGATAAATCAGGACGTTTTTTCTTACATTCTTACTTAACACCGATAAATTTAAAATATCCGATGCAGTGGAAACATCTTTTAAAGAACCCCCTGAAAATAAAATGTTAATTTTTTCATCGGTCAAGCTATAGGCATGGTTTTCTATAACATCCGTAGTCACAAAATACCCAACTTCATCCTTACTTAAATTAAACTCTTCTCCTATTTTTTCCTTAATGCGTTTTATTCTTTGTTTATTGAAGGGTTTATTTTGTAACTCAATATGCAATAAATCGCGATTTACAATTGCTTTAGACAAAGATGACAATACAAAGTCTTCATGTTGCGTCCATATTTTAATGGCCGACATAATATCGCCATCATCCAGCAAAGAGAATTTTTCCAATACTGTTTCGTCTTTCATAAAGATGTCAAATGTTACATCGGATGCCATAAAATATTGCAGATGGGGCGTCGCAAACATGCCAATACCGTTGTGCATGAGATATTTGGCACGTCTCAAAACATTCACCAACATACTTTCGGCTACCACGGCAGTTTTATGCAGGTAAACCTGCCAGTACATCAACCTTCTGGCAATTAAAAATTTTTCTATGGAATAAATCCCCTTCGATTCCACAACCAGCTGGTCGTTATGCACATGTAGCATTTTAATTATTCTATCCGAACCGATTACCCCTTCTGTAACCCCTGTAAAAAAACTATCCCGCCTTAAATAGTCCAGCCTGTCCATATCCAATTGGCTACTCACCAATTGGTGCAAGAATTTTTTAACGTAATTATCCTTAAATATTTCGATAGCCAGGCCTAATTGGTTCTCAAACTCCTTATTCAACCGCTCCATAAACATCAGGGAAATCTCTTCGTGGGTAATTCCTTCCACCAGGGAGTGTTCCAAAACATGAGAAAAAGGTCCGTGCCCTATGTCATGTAGTAAAATGGCCATATGAACTGCCTGAGATTCTTCCTCTGTTATTTCAATGCCTTTTGACTGTAGCACACCCACTGCCTGAGTCATCAAATGCATGGCCCCAACCGCATGCTGAAACCTATTGTGCATGGCTCCCGGGTACACCATAGAGGTAAGCCCCAATTGCTTAATTCCCCTAAGCCGCTGGAAATATCTATGTTGCAAAAGGTCATAAATAAAATCAAAAGGAATCTTTACAAAACCATAAACCGGATCGTTTATGATTTTCAGTTTATTAAATGGATAATCTCTTTCCACAAAGAACAATGATTAATGATATGTCCGCAATATAGAATTTTATGGGGAAAAACAGGAATTAAATCAACCTCATAACCAACAAAAGAAATAGTACAAGTCATATTTTAACCCTTGATATCGCATTAGCTTTTATCACATGTTGCATATTAACTGCATAATAACTATCTTTGCAGCGGTTTTAACTAAATATCTTAAGGATAGGGGGCGGATGTCCCCTATTTTATTACCAATAGGCGATGATTACAAAGGAACAGATTCTTGAAATTATAACGGAAAAGATCGAGGCGGATGGTTGTTTTATTGTTGAAGTAAAAGTTTCTGCCACGAACAAGATAATGGTGTTGATTGACAGTATGGATGGGATTAATATTGACTACTGCATTCAGATAAGCCGTTTGATTGAATCGTCGTTCGACCGCGAAGAAGAAGATTTTGAACTGGAAGTTTCGACACCAGGATTGGGACAACCGCTAAAGGTCTTAAACCAGTACAAAAAAAACATTGGACGGGAAGTGGAAGTCACACCTTTTGAAAGCGCTCCTTTCAAAGGGAAACTTACCCAGGTGTACGAAGATCATTTTTCGGTTGAAGAAGAGAAAAAGGTTAAAATTGAAGGGAAAAAGAAAAAAGAATTGAAGTTATTTAATCACAACTATAAGTTCGACGAGGTTAAATCGGTAAAAATAATTGTTTCGTTTTAACAAGCCGGCAAATAAAAAGTCATGGAAAACATTAATTTAATTGATACTTTTTCGGAGTTTAAAGAACTGAAGAGCATTGACCGAGCAACTATGATCAGAGTGCTCGAAGACTCTTTTAGAAGCGTTTTGATTAAGCGTTTTGGGACTGACGAAAATTTCGATGTTATTATCAACACGGACAAGGGAGACTTTGAGATATGGCGTAACCGTGAAATTGTTGCTGATGATGAGTTAGAGGACGACAACCTGCAGATTTCATTAACGGACGCCAAAAAGATCGACGAAGATTACGAAGTGGGAGAAGAAGTTACCGACGAGGTTCGTTTTATTGATTTTGGGCGAAGGGCAATTTTAAGTCTTCGTCAGAATTTATCTGCCCGTATTTTAGAACTTGAAAAAGATAATATCTATCATAAATACAAAGATAGGATTGGTGATATTATTACCGGAGAGGTATACCAAATTTGGAAGAGAGAGATTCTTATTCAGGATGACGAAGGTAACGAATTGATCTTGCCAAAAGCAGAGCAAATCCCTTCTGATTTTTTTCGCAAGGGGGATAACCTAAGGGCTGTAGTGGTTAAAGTAGAGATCAGGAACAACAACCCGTTAATTATCGTTTCGCGTACTTCCCCTGTATTCCTTGAAAGATTATTCGAATTAGAAGTACCTGAAATTTTTGACGGATTAATCACCATAAAAAAGATTGTTCGTGTTCCAGGCGAAAGAGCCAAGGTTGCGGTAGAATCGTATGATGAACGAATAGACCCGGTAGGAGCATGTGTTGGAATGAAGGGGTCGAGGATACACGGTATTGTTCGAGAGTTGCGTAACGAGAACATTGACGTTATTAATTACACAACCAATGTTCAGCTGTTTATACAACGTTCGCTGAACCCCGCTAAAATTAACAACATCAAACTTTTTGAAGAAGACAAAAGAGCACAAGTATATTTACGTCCCGACGAAGTAAGCCTTGCCATTGGTAAGGGAGGTTTAAACATTAAATTAGCGAGCCAATTAACAGGCTACGAAATTGATGTTTACCGCGAAATGGAAGTGGACGACGAAGATGTAAGCTTGGACGAGTTTACGGATGAGATAGAAGGATGGATTCTTGACGAAATCAAAGCCATCGGTTGCGATACCGCCAAATCGGTATTAGACCTTAGCATTGAAGATTTGGTTAAAAGAACAGATCTTGAGGAAGAAACCATTAAAGATGTAATAAAGATATTGAGCGCAGAATTTGAATAAATCTATTATTTTTGCAAGTTCAATAGTTTAGGTAAAGAATTTAGAGTAAATCATTAATTCCCAATATGGCAGTTGGCAAATCAAATAGACTAAGTAAAGTAGCCCGAGAATTTAACGTAGGGATTCACACCATTGTTGAATTCCTTCATAAAAAAGGGTTCGACGTTGAAACGAACCCTAACACGAAGGTGTCGGATGAAATGTACAATCATATTCAAAACGAATATAACACCGACCTTAATGTTCGTAAAAGATCGGAAGAGCTTAGCAAACAAAAGTCTCACAAAGAGACCATCTCCATTGAAGATGTAAGAAAGGACTTAGCCCCAACTCCGGAACCGGAACAGGAAAGAGCTAAGAAAGAACCGAAAGTTGAAAAGGTTGAGACTCCTAAAACGGAGGAGCCGAAGGTATTGGGCAAAATTGACCTGGACCAGTTCAGCAAGAAAAAAACGGTGGCCAAAACTACAGCGGAGGAGCCGAAGAAGGAAGAACCGAAAACGGAAACTCCTGTTGATACGCCTGTCGTTCCTGCTACTCCCGATGAAAAAACCGAGGAGAAGCCTGTGGAGGCAAAAAAACCGGAAGTAAAGAAAGAAGATAAGAAGCCAGTGGAAACGCCTCATATATCAACTGCCAAACAAAATATTGAGGAGCCTAAAGTGGTCGGGAAAATCGATATAGATTCTTTAAGTAAAAAGAAAAAAGCTACGCCAACACAGGAAAAACCGGAAACCACAAAACCTGAAACTTCAAAAGAAGAAGCAAAGGCGAAGGATTCTGTTGTGGAAGAAAAACCGAAAACTGAGCCAAAGGCTGAGGTAGATAAACCAACGGATATTACACCAACAGAAGAAAAACCGGCCAAAAAAGAAGCGGGTAGTAAAGAAGAAACTACAGAGGGCGCTTCCGTATTTAAACCTACCCTTGTCAAAAAACTTTCCGGACCAACGGTGGTTGGGAAAATTAAATTACCGACTGTCCCTACTAAATCGGATAACAACGCCGATAAAAAGAAGAAAAAGCGTAAACGAATCCGCAAGGACAAAGAACGCGTAAATATAAACGAAAAGTCCAACCAGCAAGGTGGTCAAAGGCCACAGGGACAAAGAAAACCAGGACAAGGCGCACAGCAAGGCTCTGGTGGACCAGGCGGCAGCAAGCCAAACCGAGGACAAGGCAGCCAGGGAGGACAACGCCACCAAGATAATCGCAATCAGAATAACAAAGGACCTCGCAGGGGCAAACCGGCACATCGTCGTCCTGTTAAAGCTGAGATTAGCGAGGAAGATGTACAAAAGCAAATTAAAGATACATTGGCCAGGTTAACGGCCAACAAAGGTAAATCAAAAGCTTCCCGTCACCGTAGAGACAAACGCGATGCCGTCAGCCAGAAGCAAATGGCAGAGGAAGAATTGGCACACCAGGAAAAAAATGTGATCCAGGTCACAGAATTTGTTACGGTGGCCGAGTTGGCTTCGATGATGGATGTGCAAGTGAACCAGATTATTGCATCATGTATGAGTCTGGGATTATTTGTATCTATCAACCAGCGTTTGGATGCCGAGACTATTTCGCTTGTAGCAGAAGAATTTGACTATACCGTTGAGTTTATTAGCGTTGAGGTAGCCGCAGCTATTGAAGAGGAAGAAGAGGTAGATGAAAGCCTGTTGGAAGAACGTTCTCCTATCGTAACTGTGATGGGACACGTTGACCACGGTAAAACTTCGTTACTTGACCACATCCGTAAAGCTAATGTGATTCAAGGTGAAGCCGGGGGTATTACGCAGCACATCGGCGCATATTCCGTATCTCTGGATTCAGGCAGAAAAATCACCTTCCTGGATACTCCGGGTCACGAGGCCTTTACGGCAATGCGTGCTCGAGGTGCTCAGGTAACTGATATTGCCATCATTATTGTTGCTGCGGACGATAACGTGATGCCTCAGACCATAGAGGCCATCAACCATGCCTCTGCGGCTGGTGTACCCATCGTATTTGCCATCAACAAAATTGATAAGCCGGGAGCCAATCCTGATAAGATTAAAGAAGAGCTTGCTAATATGAACTATCTGGTGGAAGACTGGGGCGGTAAATACCAGTGCCAGGAAATTTCTGCTAAGAACGGTGTTAACATCGACGAACTTTTGGAAAAAGTGTTGTTGGAAGCGGACTTATTAGAGCTTAAAGCAGTTAAAGAGAAAAGAGCTGTTGGTTCGGTAATTGAATCATCACTGGATAAAGGTCGTGGTTACGTAACCACGTTACTTGTGCAATCAGGCAGCTTGCGGGTAGGAGATATTATTTTGGCTGGCAGTTATATGGGACACGTTAAAGCGATGTTCAATGAACGTAACCAAAGAGTTGAGGTTGCCCGTCCTTCGGAACCGGTGCTAATGCTCGGGTTGAACGGTGCAGCACAAGCCGGCGAAAAGTTTAACGTGATGGAAAGCGAGCGCGAAGCCAAGGAAATCACTAACAAACGTACGCAGTTGCAGCGTGAGCAGGGAATGAGGACCAAGAAGCATATTACGCTTGACGAGATCGGCCGTCGTATCGCTATCGGTAACTTCCAGGAATTGAACGTTATTGTTAAGGGTGACGTGGATGGATCTATCGAAGCACTTTCAGATTCGTTGATCAAGCTTTCGACCGATGAAATTCAAGTGAACGTGATTCACAAGGCCGTGGGTCAGATATCGGAATCGGATATCATGCTGGCCACAGCTTCCAACGCCATTGTCATCGGTTTCCAGGTTCGTCCGTCATTGGCCGCCAGAAAGATTGCCGAGAAGGAAGAAATAGACATCCGTCTGTATTCTATCATCTACGACGCTATCGAGGAGCTTAAATCGGCCATGGAAGGTATGCTTTCTCCGGAAATCAAGGAGCAGGTTGTTTCTACACTTGAAGTGCGCGAGACATTTAAAATCACCAAAGTAGGTACCATTGCAGGTTGTATGGTTAAGGAAGGCAAAATAAGGCGGAATGCCAAAGTCCGCTTGATTCGTGAAGGAATCGTTATCTATACCGGTGACTTGGCAGCACTGAAACGCTTTAAAGACGATGTGAAAGAAGTTGCCTCGGGTTACGAGTGTGGTGTGAGCATTGCTAACTACAACGATATTAAAGTTGGTGACTTTATTGAAGCCTTTGAAGAAGTTGAGGTTTCAAGAACATTGTAAGACTTATAGATTTAGAGTGAAGCGACATCCTGCCACCTAAAATTTATTTTTGGCGGGAATAGACTTATAATATTCAATCCCTGTTCATTTATTTGAGCAGGGATTTTTTTGTGCTATTGATTTAATGCTGTCAGGTCCAAGGCGCTGTCAGGTTATCAAAAACTACCAGTTCTGTACCACTTTAAAAATATATAACAAACAACACCAAAACCACAAAACTGATAAACCTCATAAAACTAATTCATTAATATGTTTGGTATTTAACTATAAATATTATGGCTAATAATGTAATTGAAGAAAGAGTTACTATTAACTTTTTTAACAATTCAATGAGCAAGGTAAAAGTTTATCAATCTAAAGAACTTACCAATACCATAAATATTTCTGATTTAAGAACTGGTATCTATTTTATCCAAGTTATATATGCCGGTCAGGAATTTACCGAAAAAATAGTAGTGGAATAACTTACCTCTCATAATTAAATAATATCCCTGTTCGTTGGTTTGAGCAGGGATTTTTTTTAGGTTATCAGCATTAGAGAATGTAATTGACGTTTGGCTACGAGCCCCAAAACATATCCCCAAGGTCATGCAACAACAATTCGTGTTAATTCGTAAAATTCGCAGACAAAAAAGCCCGAAGAAAAATCTCCGGGCTCAAATATCTTTGTTAATTGGAGTTTCTACCCAATCAGTTCTTTATATTGATCTGCCGTTAAAAGCGCATCAAAATCGGCTGCATCCTCAGCTTGCACTTTTACCATCCAACCACCTTCGTATGGTGCTTTATTTACTAGGTCCGGTTGATCTTCCAATTCAGGGTTCACTTCGAGCACGGTACCTTTGACCGGCATATAAAGGTCCGAAACAGTTTTAACGGCCTCAATGGTACCAAAAACCTCTTCTTTATCTAATTCCTCTCCTTCGGTTTCAATTTCAACAAAAACGATATCACCCAGCTCGCCTTGCGCAAAATCAGTGATTCCAACAGTTGCCTTATCGCCTTCAATTAAAATCCACTCGTGATCTTTTGTATACTTTAAATTTTCAGGAACATTCATTTGTCTGCTTTTTTAAATTATGAGTATCAAAATTAAAACAAAATACTATTGCAATTTATGGCAAATGTCATACTTTGATCATTGGTCACCAGCTTTTGGTCGTTCGTAAACCAAACCATAAACATAAAAATATCCGTTAGTTACCATCACTATATCCTTGTCTCTTGTTTAAAAGTCCACACTTAACATTCAGTGCACTTTGACCGCTAACCATCGACTATTCACCTCTGATTAATCAGTGAATTTCATCCAGTTTATAAGGGGTTTCCTGGTACACGTAATAGTTTAACCAATTGGTAAACATCAGGCTGGCATGGCTTCTCCATCGAACAATGGGATCATTGGACGTATCGTCGTTAGGGAAATAGTTTTTAGGAATAGAAATATTATCCCCTTTTTCCAGATCCCTGAAATACTCTTCGCGCAAAGTAAACGGATCGTACTCTGCATGGCCTGTAACGAAAATCAATCGCTTATCCGGCGAAACAACAATATGAACTCCTGCCTCATCCGATTCCGCCAGGATTTTAATACCCGGAATTTTATCGATATCTTTTGCGCGAACACCGGTAAATCGGGAATGTGGCGCATAAAATACATCATCGAAACCTCTCATAAGCGGCTCCTTCCTATCCTTCACCTTATGTTCGAACACCCCAAAGAGTTTTTCGTTGAGCTGGTATTTTGGAACCCCGTAATGATAGTACAAGCCCGCCTGAGCTCCCCAGCAAATATGCAAGGTGCTGGTCACATTTCGCCTGCTCCATTCCATAATTTCCTTTAGCTCCTCCCAGTATGTCACCTCATCAAACTCCAAATGTTCAACAGGCGCCCCGGTAATAATCATACCATCATACTTATCCCCCTTTACCTCCTCGAAGGTCTTGTAAAAGTTGACCAGATGTTCTTTGGGTGTCGATTTGGGAGCGTGCGTGCTGGTCATTAAGAGATCTACTTCCACCTGCAATGGTGTATTTGAAAGTACGCGCATAATCTGAGCCTCGGTAGTGATTTTTAAAGGCATCAGGTTAAAAACAACTATTTTTAGAGGACGAATATCCTGATGGCTTGCACGCGATTCGTCCATCACGAAAACATTTTCGCTTTCCAGGACATTACGTGCCGGTAACTTATCCGGGATTTTTATAGGCATACTTTAATTTTTTTAAACAACAAAGGCCGTAAAATACGGCCTTATTTCTTTATTAACAATGACATTTTACCTTTTTATCAATCCAAAGAATAAAATGTTGAGTGTATTTTGCACCTGCTCCACCATATCTTCATATTTATTGGTGGCCTTAAACATAGGTATTTCAATACCCTTAAGGGCAAGAGCAATGGCCATGGCGCCCATGTGCACGTTCTTCATCTGAAACGATCCATCAGCCACCCCCTCGTTAATGATAGTCTCTATCATTTCAACTTCGGCTTTTTCGGTACTTTCTTTTACGGCCTTAACAAACTCAATCCCCCCAAATCTTTCATCCGTGAGCGCTTTAAAATAGTTATCTTGCTCACTGATGGTCTTCATTCGTGTCAGGACATAATCGTTCAACTTCTCTTGGGGATTCTTATCGGACTCCACCACGACCCTTAGGTTAGAGATTAATTCTCCTTGTTCCTTATCAATAACCGCTTGAAAGATTTCTTCTTTGTTTTTGAAGTAATAATACAAAGAACTCTTCCCCTTATGTAGCTCAAGGGCAATATCTTCCATCGTTGTTTTCTTGTAGCCAAACTTAGCAAACAAGCCCTGTGCAGCTTCTAATATCGAAACTCTTACAGATTCGTTGTAATTAAGGTTTTCAGTTGTCATACGGCGTATTGGGATTTTAACATTTCTATACAAATGTACGAATTTTCAGCTGTACTTAAAAGACATTCACCTCTTAATATACTTCGGTAGTGTAATTTTTTTGCTCTCGGTCGAAACAAAACTCAATGCCAGAACCAAACAAAAGGCCAGCGACACAATAAGTCGATAGTTCAGAAGTTAATACGTGCATACGGATCTGCATTCCTTCACAAATAAAATCCGCAAAATATATTGGATGGATAACCTCAAATGTATGGTTAGGATACGCCTGATCAATCATTAAATCGGTGTTTTGCGATTGCAATCGCAAAACACCGCCTTTTATTGCGATACCAGTTCGAAATCCAACTGCTTTTTAATCAGATTGGCTTTGGCCACCAGAACCGTAACGGGGTCGCCCAATTGATATTTCTTTCTGAACTTTCGGCCAACGATGCAGTAGTTTTCCTCATCGAAGCGATAAAAATCATCATCCAGGTTTCTGATGGAAACCATACCTTCACATTTGTTCTCGTCAAGTTCAACATAAAACCCCCATTCGGTAACTCCTGAAATAACACCGGAAAACTCATTGCCCACGTGCTCCTTCATAAATTCTACCTGCTTAAACTTTATGGAGGCTCGTTCAGCCTCGGCTGCCGTCATTTCCATCATAGAACAATGTTTACATTGATCCTCTGTTTTTTCTACATTGGCCGATCTACCTCCTTCCATATATGATTCCAACAAGCGATGAACCATCATGTCGGGATATCGGCGTATTGGCGATGTAAAGTGAGAATAATGCCTGAAAGCTAGCCCGTAATGCCCTACGTTATGCGTTGAATAAGATGCTTTGGCCATGGTACGAATAGCCAAAGTTTCAATAATATTCTGTTCTTTCTTTCCTTCTACCTGCTTTAGCAAGCGATTGATAGAACTACTGATACGCTCCTCCCCCATAGGCATGGCCTCATATCCGAATTTACGCACAAATCGGGCAAAGTTCTCGAATTTATCGGGATCTGGATTGTCGTGCACCCTATAAACAAAAGTCTTGGGCTTTACCCCCTTTCCTTTGGATATTTCTTTCTTCCCGATAAATTCAGCCACCCTTTTGTTGGCCAGCAGCATAAACTCTTCAATCAATTTATTGGCATCCTTTGATTCTTTAAAAAACACACTCAAAGGTTTTCCATCCTTATCGATGTCAAATTTAACTTCTATTCGTTCAAAGGAAATAGCTCCATTGGCAAAACGCTGTTCCCTCAGTCCTTTGGCCAGTTTATCCAGAATTAAAACCTCCTCTTTAAAATCGCCCTCTCCTGTTTCTATAATTTCCTGTGCTTCTTCGTAGGTAAACCGCCTATCGCTAAAAATTATGGTTTTCCCATACCAGGTATCAATCAAGTTAGACTGATCATCCAATTCAAACACCACCGAGAAACACAGCTTTTCCTCATTGGGCCTCAACGAGCATATACCATTACTTAAGCTTTCCGGCAACATAGGCACCACCCTGTCCACCAGGTAAACCGACGTGCCACGTTCATAGCCCTCTTTGTCAATAATTGTTTTGGGCTTTACGTAATGGGTAACATCTGCAATATGCACGCCTACCTCCCAGTTACCGTTGGGCAGTTTCTGCAACGACAAGGCATCGTCAAAGTCCTTGGCATCCTTAGGGTCAATTGTAAAAGTGGTTACTTTTCTGAAGTCGCGACGCAGTTTTATTTCTTCGTTGCTTATATTCTCGTCGATTTTTTCGGCTGCTTCAATGACCTTTTGAGGATATTCATATGGCAAGTTGAATTCAGCCAATATTGCGTGTATCTCCGCATTATTTTCTCCCGCATCACCCAGGACATCAACTATTTCGCCAAATGGGTTCTTGGTATAATCATCCCAGTCGGTAATTCTACCCACGGCCAGTTGACCATGTTTCGCTCCCTTTAGTTTACCCATTGGAATAAACAAATCCTTGAACATGACCTTTTTATCGGTCACCAAAAAGGCAAAGTTCTTTGATATTTCCACTGTCCCGACGAAGGTATTACGCTTACGCTCTATCACCTCAACCACTTCACCCTCCAATGACTTTCTTCGTCGCTTAGCGAAAGTATGCACTTTCACCAAATCACCGTTTATAGCATTCCGCAGGTTTTGTTGGCTCACAAAAACATCATCTCCAATGCCGTCTTGCGGAACAATGTATGCCGCTCCAGAACTGGTAGCATCTACTGTACCTACCACAAAGGCGCCGCGCGACAATAACTTAAATTTACCTTTGGCAACCTCGGTTAAAAATCCACTTTCCAACAATTCGTACAAAACCTCCACAATTGTTTGCCTCAAAGTCATCTTTTTTAAGCCTAACAGTTCCGATATCTGCTTGTAGTTGTACGTATGTTTTGGGTTATTTGTAAATATACCTTGAACAAGGCCTACTATTTGATTTTTTTTTAATCCTCTACTTCTCTTTTTAGTCTTCTTCTTACCACCCATGGGCATCTTTTTTTTATTAATCGCAAAGTAGCGATTTTTGAATTGTTATTTGCTGATTTATTTCAAAATAATACTTAATTCACCATACACGTTTACAAACTACAGGAATTACAGGCTAAAGTATACTTAAGGTGCATTACACCTTTATCATTAAAAAAAAATATTGATAAAATATTACCGTTTACCTATAACCTTATTTAGCAAAAAGAGTATAAAAGTTATTATTTCGAACGTACTCCTTTGCAACAGGAGCTGCTGCAATTACACTATGCTAAATATACTAAAAAACATATTCTGTTGTTTGGTATTCTCATTTCACATGGGAAACTGTGCTTCTATTAACTTAATGGGACAGACCTCCAAAAATAATTTAAATCAGGTAGATGCGGCCGGTTTGAAACAAGGTCGCTGGGTTATTACCGAAAATGAATTGGTTGTTGAAGAAGGGGTATATGTTGATGATCTGAAACAAGGTATTTGGAAAGCATATTACCAAAACCGAAATTTAAAACATGAAATAAATTTTATAAATGGAGAAGCAAAAGGTACGGCACGTTTTTATTACAAAAATGGAACACTTCGCGAATCAGGCAATTGGCAGCTAGATCACTGGGAAGGAAGTTATCAATACTACTTCGAATCGGGGGAATTATCATACGACTGGTATTACAATGAAAACGGTAAGCGCGAAGGCGAACAAGTCTACTACCATGCCAATGGTAAAAAAATGTACCAGGGCAAATGGGAAAACGGAAAGACCGATGGTACGCTAAAAGTATACAACGATTCCGGGCAACTTGTTCTGGAAAAAACATACAACAACGGGCAAATTGCAAAAATTGAAGAACCGGCACAAAACGAGCAAAACAACAGTAGCGTCCGGTTTACCCAGACTGGTTTTCATACGGTTGTACACCTCAATGGTAAGATCGACAAGAAAGGCTTCTTTGTTAAAGGAAACTTATTCAACGGTGAAAAACACCATTACGATGAGGAAGGTAACTTAGTGTCTGTTACCCAATATAAAAACGGCAAAGTAGTTGCCACAAAAGAACAATAATATGCGTGACTTATGAAATAAGGATACAAATTTCATCAAGTCGGAATAACCAACACAGGCACCTTACTGTTGTCTAATAAAGAAACATCTGTCCTTCCAAAGAAAGCATTGTGCAGAAAACCATGCTTATGATGCCCAATCACTACCAAATCGACATGTAATTTATCTATCTCTGCAGCCAGCATTTCCACTGTACCCCCATTAATCAATAAACTCTCTGCTTCTACCCCTTTAAAATTAACATTATCGGACAACCGTTTTAACTCATGGTGCTCCTTCTTTAATTCCGTAGCTCTCATATCCCGAATATACTGCGGGCCGGCTTCGTACCCCACAAATTCGGGTTCCGGTGCGCTAATGTGAACGATCCATAATCTAGCCTTAAAATTTTGGGCCTGTTCAAATGCATTATCCAGAATTTTATCTGTTCCTTCTTTTAGATCCACTGCAACCAAAATATTTTTCATAACAAAAAGCTTTAAGTTCAACAGAACCTATAAGTTAGTGAATTTCCTGCTTAAAATCAAACAAAAAAAAACCGTTTCCCATAAAGGAAACGGCCTTGTTTATTTACAATAGTGGAAAGAGTGTTAATATCCCTATTTTTTATCTTCAGTTTTTTTATCTTCAGTTTTTTCATCCGCTTGGTTTTCGTTACGGGCATTTTTAAATTCCTTCATACCCTGTCCTAACCCTTTCATCAGCTCAGGAATCTTACGACCACCAAACAAAAGCACAATGGCTAAAATGATTAAAATCCACTCATAGCCTCCCATGAAGCCGCAGATATATATTGCATTAAGTTCCATAACAAATTCTTTTTTTTCAAAAATAACAATTAATCAGGACTTATTTAAAAAATGCCCTAAATATATCGTTCCCGTTGGCGAATATAAGCAAACTGAACAAAATAACCATACCGACGATCGTTGCATATTCCAGGAATTTATCGCTAGGTTTACGACCCGATACCATTTCGTACAACAAGAACAACACATGGCCACCGTCCAAGGCCGGAATTGGTAAGATATTCATAAAGGCCAGAATGACCGATAGAAAACCCGTCAATTCCCAAAACGCGGACCAGTTCCATGTTGCCGGAAACAATCCGCCAATAGCCCCGAAACCGCCTATTTGTTTAACGCCTTCTTTCGAGAATACCAGCTTTAGTTGTTTCACATAACCAATCAACGTATTAATACCTTTTGAAACGCCTGCCGGCAGTGCTTCCCAAAATCCATAGGTTAATTTGGTAACATTGAAAAATGTGCTTGGCAGTTTAGCATACACACCAATGGTCCCTTTTTTAGAAACCAAGCACCTAATACTTTCGGTCTGCCCGTCTCTAACAATTCCCAAAGTAACTCTCTGTTCTTTATTTTCGCCTAATAACTTGGTGATCTGCCTATAATACTCGGCTTCTTGCCCATTGACAGAAATCACCTTATCTCCGGTCTTGATTCCGGCCTCAAATGCGTTACTTCCCATAAGCACAGAATCCACCAAGAAAGGCATTCGGATAGCCGCCAGGCTTTTTACTTCCTGATCAAGGACCGTTTTCCCAAAATCGGAAGGAATGGGTAGTACAAAGATTGAATCTTCCCTTTTAACTGTTAGTTCCTTAGCTTCTTCCAATAAAATAAACGACAAAATATCAGAAGCTGATTTTACCGTGAAAGTATCCACAGAAGTAACCACATCACCATCCTGCAACCCTATATCATGAGCCAGTTCATGATATGTTAGGCCAAATTTGGCATCCTCGACATGAATATAGGATTCTCCCCACTTGAAAAGAACCATCCAAAAAATAAAAAACGCCAATAAAAAGTTAACCAATACCCCGCCAATCATAATCAACAAACGCTGATACGTTGGTTTTGAGCGAAACTCGTATGGTTTAGGCTCTTCCTTCATGGCCTCCTTATCCATTGACTCATCAATCATTCCGGATATTTTTACATATCCCCCTAATGGAAGCCAACCGATACCGTACTCCGTTTCACCTTTTTTTACCTTAAACAACGAAAACCAAGGATCGAAGAAAAGGTAAAATTTCTCGACTCTGGTTTTAAAAAGTTTGGCAAAGAAAAAATGGCCAAACTCGTGCAGTATAACTAATATCGAAAGGCTTAGTAACAATTGCCCTGCTTTTATAACAATATCCATCTAAATTATTTTCATTTTTTTGAGCTACAAATATATTCCTTTTTTGCTATTATTTTGTATTAAGTATCCAAACACAAGATTCAAGTTTAATTATGAAAATGCAATCTCCTAACAACCTTTATCTTACATTTTTATTTGACCATATCAACAACTGATTAATGATTGTGCTATTTTTCTGGCCTCGGCATCCGTTTCGAAATAATCATCCACAGTTGGTTTTTGAATAAAGCTAGCCCTTGCCATCGTTTTTTCGATGACATCCGACATTTCTAAAAAACCGATCTTCTTTTCCAGGAAGCCATCTACCACAATTTCGTTGGCCGCATTTATTATGCATGGCATGTTACCGCCTTTGCGCAATGCCTCATAGGCAATCGCCAAATTCCTAAACGATTCCAGGTCCGGTTTTTCGAAACTTAAATTTGGATAGTCCATAAAATTAAACCTCGGAAAATCCACCTCGAATCTTTCGGGATAGGTTAATGCATACTGAATGGGCAGTCGCATGTCGGGCAATCCCATTTGCGATTTCATGGAACCATCGGTAAACTGCACCATACTGTGCACAATACTTTGTGGATGCACAATAACATCAATCTGCTCTGCCTCCAAGCCAAACAGCCATCGAGCTTCAATCACTTCCAGTCCCTTATTCATCATACTGGCCGAATCGATGGTAATTTTGTTTCCCATCTCCCAATTGGGATGATTTAAAGCCTGCTCGGGTGTTACTTTGCTTAAATAATGGCGATCTTTTCCCCTAAATGGCCCACCGGAAGCAGTCAGGTAAACTTTTTCGATCGGATTTTGAAACTCCCCTACCAAGCATTGGAAAATAGCAGAATGTTCAGAGTCGACAGGAAGAATTGGCACTTTGTTTTTCGCGGCCATTTCGGTGATGATATCCCCGGCCACCACCAAGGTTTCTTTATTGGCCAAAGCTATGGGTTTTCTGTTTTTAATGGCGTTCATGGTAGGTTGTAGCCCAGAGAAACCAACCATGGCAGTTAACACTACATCAACCGTCCCCATTTCCACGACTTGAGCTATAGCATCGCCTCCCGCATATACTTTAATGGGCAGATCCTCGAGCGCTTCCTGCAACTGCTTATATTTAGCCTTATTGCCAATTACAACCGTATTGGGCATAAAAGCACGACACTGCTCCACCAATTTGCCGATGCGGTTATTGGCCGTTAATACTTCGACTTCGAATTTATCTGGATGTTTTGAAATTACATCTAAGGTTTGTGTTCCGATGGATCCGGTAGAACCCAGCACCGCTATCCTCTTCTTC
This sequence comes from Saccharicrinis sp. 156, assembly GCF_050589685.1. NCBI lineage: Bacteria > Pseudomonadati > Bacteroidota > Bacteroidia > Marinilabiliales > Marinilabiliaceae > Saccharicrinis > Saccharicrinis sp. 156. Next base: position 43,821 of record NZ_JBNGOS010000018.1, on the reverse strand, counting down.
ATATGTTACCGGCTATATTTATTCAAAAATTATGTATTCTGTAGGATCCACGGCATTGCCTTGATACCATAGTTCAAAATGAAGGTGTGGCCCCGTGGTTAACTCCCCCGAATTGCCCACATTGGCAATGGCCTCACCAGCTGCTATTTTATCGCCTGATTTTTTCAGCAACTTTGAGTTATGCTTGTATACAGATAACAAATCGCTACTATGCTGAACCATCATGGTATATCCCGTTTCAACCGTCCAGCCGGAAAAAATAATCGTTCCGTCCATAATTGACAGTACCGTTTCGCCAGGTTTGGAAACGATGTCGATTCCGTAATGACTTTCACTTTCCCTAAATTTCTTGACCACAATACCTTTTAATGGGGAATAAAAATAAATCTGGTTCAGTTCCGGGATCTTTTTTTCATCGGGCAAAACCGATAGATTAAATTTTTCTTCGGCCTCCACCTGCTGCCTGAAAGCTTCATCCTCTTTGCTTTTTTCAAAGCTCACTTTTTGCGGTTTCCCACCCCCGGTATCATCCAAGGTTTCTTCTTCCGAATAGGGCACTTCTCCTTGCACAACAGACTTGATGGATTGAAAAAACCGGTCTCGTTTTTCAATCTCCGAAATTAACGAGTCTACCCTGTTAACGTTGCGCACCATCATCCTGCGCTGGTTTCCATCAGGGTAACCCGGAATATACTCCCTAAGGCCGGTATATGCAATCAAAAGAATAATTAACAACACTAATATTATCGCGGAAGAACCCACCACGGTAAACACATTTAATCTTGACAATCGCATTTGCCATACCTCTTCGTAAGTCTGCTCGTTGAATATGGCCAAACGATACTTGTTGCGTAATTTCCGGAAAAAGTTCTTTTTGACTTCTGGTTTGCTCATCGAATTGTAATCATCGTGAATAAGATGATGGCAAAGTTAAAAAAAAGCCGAAAGAAACAAATCTTTCGGCTTTAATAGTAGCGGGAGCCAGACTCGAACTGACGACCTTTGGGTTATGAGCCCAACGAGCTACCAACTGCTCCATCCCGCAATATATTTTGAGTGATTTGCAATCACTTGTTTATCGGTAAAAAAAACCGACAGAATTTAAATCTATCGGTTTTGTAGTAGCGGGAGCCAGACTCGAACTGACGACCTTTGGGTTATGAGCCCAACGAGCTACCAACTGCTCCATCCCGCAAT
>NZ_JBNGOS010000018.1:26474-42526 GCF_050589685.1 Saccharicrinis sp. 156 | reverse complement strand
ATATATTTTCAACTTAGATAGTTTCCTTTTTTGCGGTTGCAAAGATAGAGTGTTTTATTGAAGAAACCAAACAAAATTAGCAAAAACATAACACCAAACATACATTTAATATAAAAAAACATCCCAAAAACCTAAATTACAATCAGTTTTACCAATATAAATAATGACTTTGACAGTTTTTACTTATCAAACATTACCTCGTGCAGGTGTTTTCATTGCGAGTTAAGACTATCATTGACTACCAAACACCATGCTTCCCCCTGGAATTCCGCTTGATAGTTGACATTCACAGGAGCATACTTTGCTATGTCATTTCTAGCAAGCGTGATTTAACCCCTTCCAGCTTTTCACTTAAATTCCCGGTTACTACAAATTCTTTGTCAAACGCCAACCAAGTGGTATTAATTTTAATTCAAGCCGCTGAAATGTCATTTTAATTTCCTAATTCCATTTAAATGCAGAACATAGGGGTAGGGACAAATATGCCTGAGGGGTATTTCTATCTCGTTTCTTGAACGTATCTTTGCGACATGCGAAAAAACAGAACGGAATATTTAAAAAAGCTAGGTATTACATCCCTCAACCCGATGCAAGTGAAGTCTATTGAACTGATCGACAACAATACCGATCTGGTACTGCTGTCCCCTACAGGCTCGGGGAAGACACTGGCATTTTTACTTCCATTAATTGACAAAATACAGCACAACACCGAAAGAACCCAATTGCTCATCCTGGCACCCGCCCGCGAATTGGCGCTTCAGATTGAGCAAGTTGTAAAAAGCTTGGGTGCCGGGTGTAAGGTTTTATGCTGCTATGGTGGGCATATGATTCAAACCGAAAGAAACAGTTTAAAGCATCCGCCAGAAATTATCGTTGGAACGCCCGGTAGAATTGCAGACCACGTAAGACGTGGCCATATTTCAACGCAACACATCAAACATTTGGTTTTAGACGAGTTCGACAAAGCACTGGAACTTGGTTTTCAGAGCGAGATGCAAGAAATAATTGGAGAACTTAAAGCTGTTAGGCAACGAATACTAACCTCGGCAACCAACATGAAAGAGATCCCATGGTTTGTGCGATTAAAAAAACATGACACACTGGACTTCCTTCCTAAAGAACAAATTCAGGAAAACCTGACCTTAAAAGCAATACGTTCCGATGGCAAAGACAAACTGGAAGCTTTTTACAAGTTGGCCTGTATGTTAGGCAACGAACCGATGGTTGCATTTGTAAACCACCGGGATGCCGCTGACCGAATTAGCGATCATTTAACTGACATGGGACTGGCGCATGACGTCTTTCATGGCGGACTAAAACAAGAAGATCGGGAGCGCGCCCTTATCAAATTCAGAAATGGGAGTCATCACTTGCTACTTACTACAGATCTAGCTTCCCGCGGCCTGGACATTCCAGATATTAAATTTGTGATTCACTATCACCTGCCAAAGGAAAAAGAAGCTTTTATACACCGTAACGGACGCACTGCACGAATGAAAGCTTCCGGAATAGCCTACCTAATTCTGGCAGAACAAGAGCAGATTCCTGAATTTATTGAAGGAGAATTGCAGTTTGACGCACTCAGTTCAAATGCCACTCTCCCTTCACCTCCCGATTGGCAAACCATTTACTTGGATCATGGGAAGAAAGACAAAATCAACAAAATTGATATCGTTGGTTTATTCTTAAAAAAAGGAAAACTGAAAAAAGACGAACTGGGGTTAATTGACGTTTTGGATCACTCTGCCTTTGTAGCTGTGCAAAGGAATAAAGTAAAACAGCTCATGGATTTACTGAGAAACGAAAAAATAAAAGGAAAAAAATTGAGCGTAAGGGTTTCGAGATAGAAACCGGAGACAGGAAAAGGGAGATGGATGTTTAATGTCTCGAAGCCTTTTTCTCATCTTCCGGAAAGGAATTTGCTTCGCCAATCTTCTCTTTCTCAATCCGCGAATTTTGATGTTCTTGGTTTTCCGCAGAAAAACAAACGACCGTTAAATGGGAGAACATAAAAAAGTGCATCATAACGATGCACATTCTCTTCTCATTTTCTGGCAGGTTGTTCCTAATGCGTTTGTACTACATTTTTGAACCATCTTCCTGATAGAAGAAATCTTGTACGGCACCTTCCGCATCTTTTACACTGATTTTATAAACAACAGTGCCATCCTCCTTTTCAGCTAAATAAGCCTTGTAAATAGCTGCACCTTCGTTTTCTTTTGCAAATGCGTCAGAAACCTCCTGAGGGATCTTATCTAGTGTTATCTCAGTAAATGTTAATTCATCAACAGTAACACTAGATTGAGCTTGCTCTAACTGAGGGTTAGGAGTGGCCCATAAAGCCGTTACACCAATGCATGCCACAAAGGCCATCATTACAATACTTTTCATTTTCTTTTTTTTAAATGGTTAATAAAAATTTGGATACTCGTAACTACCGTATTGCCTAATTATATATAAAAGCAGTGCCAACCTTAAAGCCGCAACCGCAATCACCCACCCAACCAGCTAATACTGTGCATATTGAGCTATACTTAGCAACTTGCCAAATTTTAATTCGCCAACAATAAATGTAGACCTGCCACCCCACCGTGTTGAAATTATTGGGGTTTACATTCAACACTTCAGACATGATGAACCTTTACCAATCTGCCCCGAATATATCCCATTGAATATCGAACCGGTTAGGGAATGTTTTTCCATCGTGTCCGAATCGACATTTCAAATCGATTGGATTGATTGCTTCAAAAGTCAAATCAATGAAGCAGTATTGGAAATATTAGTTAAGTTTAAGCACCAATTAGCGTAAGATTATGATTCAAATTATTTATTTCATTTTAGCCGCTTTAAACTCCAGCTTCTTTATTTGGTACGCAATGGTTAGCTATAGCGAGAAGGAACCCCTGGCCACCATGCGAAGTTTGTTATTGGCCATCACTTCTATTCCCTTTATAGCTGCCGGCTATTTGCCCCAAGAAACTGGATTAACTATTTTGATAATCCTCCTTACCCTGACCATTGTGGCCGCTGTACTTTTTTATATTCCTTTCAAAAGACTTGCGGTCGAAAATGAATCATCGGGAAATAGAATTGATGAGCGAAACACCATGTTCTCGCGGCTGGAAATAACCCAATCGCCAGAAAAAACAAAGACATATTATGCCGAAAATCCTGAACACCTGGCATTAGACAAAAAATGGCAAATTAAGCATGGACTTATGAGCTCCTCCTCATCCATGTATGAGGTCAAGGCTTTTGCTGCGGCCGAGGCCAGTTTTAATGTGATTGCGTCATTGCGAAACTCTGTGTCCCCTGCCCCATTAGCCATAAAAAAGATCCTGAATACAAAAGATGCCACTGTTTTTATAAAAAACTGGGCTAAAAAACTGGGCGCTATCGATGCAGGCGTCTGCGAATTAAAACCCTATCATTTCTATTCTCATCGAGGACGCGGAAAGGTTTACGGAGATAAAGTCGAAATCCATCATCAATATGGAATTGCCATAACCGTTGAAATGGACAAAGACTATCTTGCAGCCGGACCGGCAGCACCAACTTTAATGGAATCGGCACAGCAATACCTAAACTCCGGAAGCATCGCCCTGCAACTGGCTCACTTTTGTGCCAATATGGGATATTCGGCCCGTGCACATATCGATGGCAATTACGAGGTGGTCTGTCCGCTAGTCGCCCGCGATGCCGGACTGGGCGAAATTGGGCGCATGGGATTGTTGATGACCCGCTCCTTAGGCCCAAGGGTAAGGATTGCCGTAATAACAACCGACATGCCTTTACTGGCGGATGACAGAAAGCATGACGCCACAGTCCTCGATTTTTGCGACATATGTAAAAAATGCGCCGAGGTATGCCCGGGGCAAGCCATTCCAACCGATGACAAAAAGGAAATCCATGGCATCAGACGATGGCAAATCAATCAGGAAGAATGTTTTAGTTATTGGTGCACCACAGGAACGGACTGCGGCAGATGCATGAGCGTATGCCCATATTCCCATCCTAACAACAGGTTACACAACCTGGTCAGATGGGGCATTAAAAAATCATGGCTATTCCGAAGGATGGCGCTATGGATGGATGACTTTTTTTATGGGAGAAAACCGAAACCTATTAAACTCAAGTTTTAAAACACTCTTTGCGAAGCAAACACATTCCATCACCTACCGACAAGGACTACAAAATCTAATCCTTAAGTTTTTCAGGTTCTTTCATAGAACAACCAGCCCCTATCTATCCAAGTCAATTTTATGGGTAAAGAACCGGATTATTCGAAATTTAACGATGCAGATTACGCTATACATTTGGCTTTTTTGCATAAGTCAGGGCATGCTCCAGATACGTTTACCATTCCGATTCTTCCCGCATGCATCTCATGGTTTATCGTTATATCATCGACAACCTTGTTCAAAAACACCTTTATTAATTCTTTGTGCTAAATTACTAAGGTTTGTATTTTTCTTTTTTTTTGCGGGCATGCAAACCGGCTCTTTGTACGCATTAAAAGAAACGCAATTTCCTATTCTTTACACTAATAACATCATTGCATCCTGAGAAAACGGCGCCGCAGGAATGCCGATGGCCCTGCACTTTAATCTCTAATGCGAATCAGAGTTGAACCCTTTCAGGGTACCCGGACTACATGATTATGTATCCACGGGTTTCACCCGCGGTTATTCATATTAAACCCCATTCGGGGTTTTTTATGAGGCTTGATTATATCTTTGTTGATATAAGAATTCATATAAATCAACCACGGAGTGGTTAAACTTTGAATAACCCTGGGTGAAACCCAGGGAAAAAAGGCAATGGAATCACAACCCTGAATGGGTTGAACTTTTATTCTAACACTTGATTCGAATGACTAATGATTACCCGGATATGAGAGCATCATGACGGCCACACTCCTACTTATTTAGTAGGTATAATCGTCGAAGCAACCAACAACATAAGATACCGCACGTAACCCACTGAATACATACACGTTCGAATACATCCTCATATTTTCTTGTTCTTTTTGCCTACTTTTTTAATATGCTTTAAGCAGCTAAATCACTTTTTTTTAAAATAATCATCTCCTATTTTTGCACCTGACAATAAACAAATACTAGAATTATAAACAAAAACAACAATTATGAGTGGGATTGCAAATAGTACTACTGATTTAATAGGAAATACTCCTTTGGTACACATAAACAAACTAAATGAAGGTAAAGCCGAGGTAGTGGCCAAATTGGAATTTTTTAATCCGGCCAGCTCTGTCAAGGACAGAATTGCACTTGCCATGATCGAAGACGCCGAAAAAAGCGGCCAACTCAACAAAGACACAGTCATTATTGAACCAACCAGCGGAAACACAGGCGTTGGTCTTGCTTTGGTTTCTGCGGTAAAAGGTTACAAGCTGATTTTAACCATGCCCGAAAGCATGAGTATTGAGCGTAGAAAGTTACTTAAGAAATTTGGTGCCGAGTTGGTATTAACGCCTGCTGCAAAAGGCATGAAAGGGGCCATTGAAAAAGCAGAGGAATTGGCTAACGAGCATAAAAAATCCTTTATCCCACAGCAATTTAACAACCCTGCGAATCCTTCAATCCACAGAAATACCACTGCTGAAGAAATATGGAAAGATACGGATGGAAACATTGATGTATTTGTTTCTGGCGTTGGTACCGGAGGAACCATTACGGGCGTTGGTGAAGTGCTTAAAGAGAAAAACCCGGAGCTGAAAGTAATTGCAGTTGAACCGGTAGATTCTCCGGTTATCTCCGGGGGACAACCAGGGCCGCATAAAATACAAGGAATTGGGGCCGGTTTTATACCTACCAACTTAAATACAGATGTGATTGACGAAGTGGTAAAGGTTAGCAACGAAGACGCCATTCAAACAAGCCATCATGCCGCTATTAACGAAGGACTGTTATGCGGCTACTCTTCGGGAGCAGCATTATGGGCAGCGCTTAGTGTAGCAGAAAGGGAAGAATTTAAAGGAAAGAGAATTGTAGTATTATTGCCCGATACCGGCGAAAGGTACTTAAGCAATTTCGAGATTTAAACGAGACCAGTCATTAGAAACTGGAAAGATTCCTTAATGTCAGCAGGCATCATCGGTCCCGATTGCTATTGGGACCGAGAATCTTACATTGCTGTTAAAGTAATATTTAGATTTTGTTAATCGAACTGGCATTTAGATGAAGCGTAATGACAATTTTGGGTTGAATCTTATCATTACTTTTTTTCCGCACACCCTAACCTATGAAGATAATTTAAAATTGTTTTCACTCTTCCGACCACTCCTTTATAATAGAATTTTTAACCTTGCACTGTTCAGAACAAATTGAACAGCCATTGGTTTGTCATTTATTTAGACAAGATTATGATTGACGCTATAAGTAAAATATTTTCGCAAGAGCAAATAACTCAAGCAAAACAACTTTATGAGGGCTTGACGGACGAGCAACGGTTTTGGTTATCGGGTTATCTGGCCGGACTTAACCAGACCGGAGGCTTTTTAAACGGGGCATTGCAAAAGAACGGTTCCGCGGCCCATGGCACCAACGGAACTCCAAATGTTGCCGTGGCCAACAAACTAAGTATAATTTACGGCACCCATACCGGAAACTCCAAATTGATAGCCGAAAAATTCTCTGCTTTGGCAGAGGCAAAAGGGATTGAGGTTTCGTTGTGCAGTATGCCCGAATACAAGAACCGCAAACTTAAAGAGGAAAAAAACCTGCTCGTCATCGTCTCAACACATGGCGAAGGTGACCCTCCAGCTTCGGCGGAAGATTTTTATAGTTATATTTTTGGCAAAAAAGCACCCAAAGTAAACGATCTAAATTTTGCCGTCATCGCCTTGGGAGATAGTAGTTATATCAACTACTGCCAGACCGGACGTGATATTTTCAATCAACTGAAAACCCTAGGGTCGACCGATGTACACGAATTAATTGAGCTGGACATAGATTTTAAGGAGCAGCTTGGTCAGATCTTGCCAAACTTAGCCAATAAGTTTGCCTCCATAAACGGTTCAGCCGTAAACATAGCTACAACGGCTGCAAATCTTGATTTTGATAGCGACAAATGGGTTGAAGTAGAAGTTCTTGACAAAACACTTTTAAACGGCAAGGGATCTAACAAAAAAACCTACCATATAGAATTGGATATTGAAGATACCGGCATCAGCTACTTACCTGGAGACGCCTTGGAAATTCAAGCCGACAATGATGACAAACTGGTTTTGGCCATATTGTTAAAGTTGAACATTAAGGAAAGCGAGGTGATTAATATCGATGGCAATCAGATTAATGTGAAGGAGGCCTTAAAAACCAAGTATGAAATCACAACAATAACAGCCCCGGTTCTTAAAAAATATGCCGAATTCGCCAAAAACGACAAACTTTCGGCCATTCTCGAGGATACAAGCAAGCTTGCTGATTTTCTTTATGGACTGGATTTCTTAGACCTATTGACAGATTTCCCTGCGCCATTAAAAGCTACCGATCTGCCAACCCTATTGCGAAAATTACCGGCACGAGTATACTCTATATCTTCCAGTTACGATTATAACCCCGACGAGGTTCACGTTACTGTTAGTGCAGTTAAGTACCATTTAAACAATAGGGAACACCTTGGCGTATGTTCCAGCTTTTTAGCGGACAGAATTAACATTGGTGATCACGTTTCGGTGCGGGTAAAGAAAAATGAGGGTTTCCGGTTACCGGCTAATGATGCCAAATTAATAATGGTAGGCCCCGGTACCGGGATAGCGCCTTTCAGGTCATTCCTGCAACAGCGCGAAAATGACGAAGCTAGCGGCGACAACTGGCTTTTCTTTGGCGACCAGCATTTCGAGACAGACTTCTTGTATCAGACCGAAATGCTTCATCTCAGAAAGAAAGGATTGCTGTCGGATATTGATGTCGCTTTCTCAAGGGACCAGGAAGATAAAATATATGTGCAGCACCGCCTACAAGAAAAAGGGGAGAAGGTGTACAAATGGCTGGAGGAAGGCGCCTATTTTTATTTATGCGGCGACATGAGGAACATGGCCAAAGATGTAAAAGCCGAACTACTCAACATCATTGAACAACACGGAAGCAAAACGAAGGAAGAAGCAAATGCTTACTTGAAAAACTTGACCGCTGAAAAACGATTTCAGGAAGACGTTTATTAGTGATATGACTAAAAATTAAAAAAAAGACTCATGGCCGAAATTATAGAAAACGAAATACTACCGTCCTGGAATCCCTCTGACGTAGAAAGGATTAAAACCCAAAGTAACTTTTTAAGAGGAACCCTTGAAAAGAGTTTAAACGACATAGTCACCGGAGCTATTGCCGAGGATGACACGCAACTTATCAAGTTTCATGGCAGTTATCAGCAAACCGACAGGGACCTGGATGTGGAACGTAAAAAACAGAAACTTGAGCCTCTGTACAGTTTTATGATCCGGGTGCGCATACCCGGAGGTTTGGCATCAGCCGAGCAATGGATAGCTTTCGATGAGCTTTCAAAAACGCACGCCAACAACACGCTTAAACTAACCACACGGCAAGCCTTTCAATTTCATGGGGTAATAAAACGGAAGCTGAAAGAAACCATGCAGCATATTAACGAATCCTTACTGGATTCTATTGCGGCTTGTGGAGATGTAAACAGAAACGTGATGTGCACCACCAATGAGGCTATGTCGCCATTGGTTCCGGCAGCCTATCAAATGGCCAAGGACATCAGCGCTCATCTGCTGCCCAGAACCACTGCCTACCATGAAATATGGTTAGACAAAAAATTGCTGGTAGACGGAAAACAAGATGAAGAGCCTATTTATGGCAAGACCTATCTTCCCCGCAAATTTAAGATTGCCATTGGTATTCCTCCTTATAACGACACGGATATCTTTTCCAACGATATTGGACTCATTGCCATAGGGAAAGGAGATCGTCTACAGGGATTTAATTTGGCGATTGGCGGAGGATTGGGTATGACTTTTACGGAACAAGGCACCTATCCAAGACTTGGGGATATAGTAGGCTATGTACCTTACGACAAAACCCTTGAAGTAATAGAGGAAATTGTAAAACTGCAACGCGACTATGGTAACCGGGAAAACAGAAGGCAAGCACGCTTAAAATATACAGTTGACCGTATAGGCCCCACCAACTTTAAAGGTTTGTTGGAAAAAAGATTAGGTTACAAACTCGAAAAATCAAAACCATACAACTTCAAAACCAATGGTGATTTATTTGGCTGGAAGAAGGCAAAAAGCGGCAAATGGTTCCTGGGCTTATATGTGGAACATGGAAGAGTAAAGGATTCCGATGGTCAGTTACTAAAAACAGGGCTCAGAAAAATTGCGGAACTAAAGAAATGCGATTTCAGGCTGACCGGTAACCAAGGCCTGGTATTGGGCGCCATAAACGATGAGGACAAGAAGCAAATAGAATTGCTGCTGAAAGAATATAAAATTTGGCCCATCGGCAATTTAAGTGGTGCCCGCAAGCATGCAATAGCCTGTGTTGCATTAAACACATGTACCATGGCCTTTTCCGAAGCTGAACGCTACCTACCCTCACTAATGGATAAAATAGAGGTTATTCTTGCGGATAACGACCTTACCAAAGAGGATATCTTAATACGTATGACCGGATGCCCTAATGGTTGTGGCAGGCCTTTCCTTGGGGAAATTGGTTTTGTAGGCCGATCTTTAGGAAGGTACAACATGTATTTGGGGGCAGGATTTACGGGAGACAGACTAAATACCTTGTATAAAGAAACGCTGTCTGAGGACGAAATACTAGATGAGCTTAAGGTATTACTGGGCCGATATGCCTCAGAAAGGGAAAAAGGCGAGCGTTTTGGCGATTTTGTTGGAAGAGTGGGTATCATTCAACACCAAAGTCAGATTAAAGAGTTAGAATAAATAACCGTTATGCCCGGTTTATCGTATTAGAATTACGTAATGAGCATTTAAAATACCATAAAACAAGGCGTTGCCGAAACGAGGCAAAACAATACTCCGGAGTGTTGAAGCAACGTAGTGAAACGCCTGATTTTGAAGTCGTTTAATTGCGTCATAGGATTTCTAATTCATATGGCGGGGTTTAATAAGTTCAATTCCGATTATTGAAAGCTTACCAGCATATGCTGATAATGAAATGGGTATAATCTTATGAAGGAAAAAAGATATAGAACATTAATTAAAACCATCTCGTGGCGGGTCACGGGCACTATTGACACTTTTTTGGTTGCATACCTGATAACAGGTAAAGTTGGTGTTGCAGCGTCCATAGGAGGGGTGGAGGTTTTTACAAAACTACTCTTGTACTATTGGCACGAAAGAGCCTGGAACAGGATAAACTACGGAAAAACAAAACCGAAAGAACCGGAATATTTTATTTGATAACAAACTAACTTTTTTACCTTTTCCTGTTACCGGCTTTTGGCCTTTTCGTATTGGGCGATAATATCATGGGGCGTTGCCCCATGCATTGTTATTAAAGGCTTGCAACCCGGCTTAAACAACACAAACCTAAACTATTATTTTTTATCACCCTTATTTTAAATCGACCCACCACCAAAACATAAACTCCATTCGTCAGATTAGACAAATCGATTTTGTCTGATTCCAGCTGTCCGTCCATTACCATATTGCCGGTTACACTAAACACTTTGAATTTACTTCCAGATTCAATCCCGGAAATATTGACAAAATCCCTGGTTGGATTTGGCCAAGCAGAAAACTTCGTTTTTTCACCATACCTGATATCGGTGGCTGTTTGCGCCGATGTTGTAAACGACAGCACCTCTCCATATTCATAACCAAGCAAATTATATGCATAAGCCCTGAAATAATAGGTAGTATTGGGCAACAACCCTTCTACCGTTTTGCTAAAATGCGTATCCACTGTCGTGTTCACATCAACTACCACATTTTCTCCCCCAAATTCAGGTCCGGTTTCTGTATTTGAGTATAAAACGCCTCGTGCAGAAATTGCAGAACCTCCATCATCAGTTATTTGACCTCCCAACATTGCTGAGGTAGCCATTACCGAGGAAGCTTCACTAGTTGTTAATACAGGATACGAGATAATAATTTGCGCTCGCAGACTTGTTGCTAAAAAAATAAATGCAGATAAAAAGGCAGCTTTCGTTAGCGCCAAAGAAGTAAAGCGCTTCTTCATATTGTCCCTTTAAAAAAATTGTAATACGTAACCAATGGTATAAAAAAGGCCCCGATAACCTTACACAAAATCAATGCCGAATAAAGGGAAGCTTACCCCTCCCCTTTATCTCTCTGGTCACCCACAACCTATTCTATCTCTTTATTGCCCAGGCGACAAAGTGTTATACTTTACATTGCAACTATAGTTACCTCGCTTCTTCTGTTTGCCTGATGCTCTTCTTCTGAACACTGCACCCCATCGGCACACTTATTTTTTAATTGGTTTTCACCATATCCTTTGGCGACCATACGGTTTCTGGCAATTCCTCTTTCCTCCATAAAGTCTACTGCCGACTGGGCTCTTTTTTGCGACAAAACCTGGTTGCTTATGGCAGAGCCTCTTGCATCGGTATGGGATCCCAATTCAATTTTAATTTCAGGATTATCTTTTAAGAATTGTATCATATCTTCTAATTCAATCGCTGCATCTTCCCTGATGTTCCACTTGCCCAAATCGTAAAGGATTTGTATTTCTATACTCTTACCAACTTCGGCTTTTTCAAGCTCCAGTTCCATAAATTCATTTATATTTACACAACCCGTATCCCTTCCAGCGGTAGAGTATTGGACACGTTTGGTAAAGAATCCTTTTTTGGTAAATACAAAATCGTAATCGGTTTCGGGCTGAAGCCGGGTTTTAAACCTGCCATCCCATCCGCTCACAATACTTGTTTCAGTTCCTGATTTTGGTTGCATTTTTAAGGTTACTTCCGGGATCGGTTTCATATCCGGCAGCAAAAACACATTACCAAAAATCCCCCAATACGGCCGAGGTTTTAAAGCCATTTCAAACTCCGCCGTTTCCTCCAACAAGCTAATGGTTTCGTTATACGGGAAGTAACCTTGAGCGGTCACATCTGCCGTAATACTTGAAATATCATCCACTTCGGTACTTAACATACCATTTTCATCCGTCATCACCTCACCTACCAACTTGCCACTTGAATCAGTTAGCACAACGGGAGTGTTGGCAATTACCTGTCGGGTATTTTTATCTATCAATTTACCCTTCAATGCTTTTTTAAAGGTTATTTCTTTCAACACCTTAAAGCGATATATATCATCATCACCCTTACCCCCTTCACGGTTCGATGAAAAATACCCATTTATTCCATCATCGGCCAAAAACATTCCGAAATCGTCCTTTTTGCTGTTGAGCGGATATCCCATATTTTTAACTTGATAAGCGTCTGCTCTTAATTCGGCAACATAAATGTCAAGTCCCCCCACACCCACTCTTCCATTGGAAGCAAAATATATTTTTCCGCTTTTATGAACAAATGGAAACATCTCATTACCCTCCGTATTTAAATCGCTAAGGTTAACCGGCTCTCCCCAAGAATCACCTTCTCTGGCAACATAATAGATATCGCTACCACCTTTTCCCTTGTGCATATCCGAACTAAAATAAAGTTTAGTTCCGTCGGGTGACAAACAGGCGTGACCGCAAGAATAATCCTTGTTGTTAAACGGAAGCTCCTCCGGTTTCATCCATGTTCCATCGGTAACCTTCGACGATTTTAATATCCGAAGGTTATTGTACCCTCCCTTAGCTCTTCCTTTGGTATTGATGAATGAATGAAATGTATTTCGCGTAATAAAAAGTTCGTTTCCATCCGGGCTGATAAAAACAGGTCCATCGTGATACATACTTCTTAACTCAGATGCGCATAATTTAGGATTGGAAAAACCACCATCCCTGACCTTTGTTTTTAACACATTCAGGTAAGGGGTTTCTTTCCAAGCATATTCGCGCTTAATAATATAATCTAAATCACGGGCAGATGCGAAATACACCTCATCGTCAAATACGAAAGGTGCAAAGTCGGATTGAGGAGAATTAAAGCTTACTTCTTCAATCAGGTATCTCTCTTCTGCTAGTATCTTTTCAATTTTAGGTAAGGCGTTCAACAACTCAACAGCTCTTGAATCCATAGGACTGCGCTCTTTGTATTTAGCCATCATCCTATCTGCTTCGCCATATTTACCATTGTACTTGAGTGCTTGCGCATACAAGAACAAGGCATCATCGCTCAAACTATCTGTTAAGATGGAAGAAAAAGCGGCCTCACTCTTCATGGTTTCGCTTACATTTAAATAAGCTGTAGCCAGCAAACTCTTAACAGAATCGGGCAGCTCGTTGTTAATGCTTATTTTTTCGTATTTAGCAATGGCTTTTGTATAGGCCATATTATCGAATGCCTTGGTTGCTCTTATTGTTCTATAGGTTGTCCACAGACTGTCGAGCTTGTTTTTGTACGTCTGACCATTTACATTTAAAGTAACAATCAATGATAATATAAATAGAAGTTTTGCTTTCATATTTTCTTTTTAATATGCCTGGGTGGATATTCCAAATAACAACTGCCTCTCGCAATAATCAGAATTACCCTAACCATCAATGCAACAAATACACCTTAAAGGAAACTATTAGTTTGCCTTTCGTCTATAAAAAATTAGGTTTGTTAAAAATATCTTGGCGAAATAACTTTTTTCTTTAAGAATCCGTCAAAATCGTAGCTCACAATAATTTCGTGCGAACCATTGTTATAACTGTTCATATTAGAGGTTGTAAAGTCATAGGAATACCCTACCATCAGTTGCTTATTCAATTGAATATTGGCCAAAAATGCCAATGCATCACCAAAACGATAGGTGGCGCCCAACCAATACTTATCGAGATACAAAACCTGGGCAGTAACATCGGTTGATGGAGGTGCGCCTTCTACCACTTTGTTAATAAAGGATGGTTTAAACTTAAAATCGTGATTAATATCGAACACATACCCTGCCATTAAAAAATAATGACGCTTTAAAGACGAAAGGTTGCCGGCCGTTGTCGTGTTTCCGTTTAAATCGGTTTGAATTAGTTTGGGGATCGAAAACCCTGCATACCATCTGTCAGTATACAAATACAAGCCAGCTCCGGCATTGGGCTTCCATCTTTGTTCTATTTTCCCACTAAAGGAGGCATCGTATCCCTCCCCTACGTTTAATTCGTTTAGGCCTACCGTATAATTATAAATACCTCCTTTAATCCCCATTGAGAGAATCATTTTTTCGGTAACATTCACCCGGTATGCATAATTAAAGTTGAAGTAAAAATTATCGACAGGGCCAATTTTATCGGAAACAATTGAAAACCCCAGTCCCATTTTATAATTGTTCAACGGTGTATGCATGGTTACAGTATGGGTTATTGGTGCTCCTTGCAGGCCAGCCCACTGAATACGCGATAAAGCCAGAATGTTCATGGCATTCCTAGTTCCTGCATAGGCCGGGTTAACAGAAACGGTATTGAACATGTATTGTGTGTACTGTGGCTCTTGCTGGGCTTTTGCCTCAAACATGTTCAGGCTTAACAGCACAACCAGCAATGTTGTTACTAGCCTTAATATTGATGTTGATTCTTGCATGCTTTCTACATTGTTTAATTTTGAGATAATAGATAAGAGGTCCTTTTCCGCCTCTTATCTATTTAGAAATACCTATTAACGATTCAAATAAATATATCCGTTCAATTTCTTGTCGATATCGTGAATGTGGATAATATAGAAGTACGTTCCAACGGGAAGGTTCTTACCTATAGTGTAACCTACATTTGATTCCCCGTTCCAATTGTTTTCGTACTTGCTTTGCCTGTATACAACATTGCCCCAACGGTTAAATATTTCAACACTCACTTTTTTATACTGAGTTAACCAAGGAATTTGGTAGGTATCGTTATCTCCATCGTTATTCGGCGAGAATCCTTCGTACAAAGTAAGATCATCCTCGGAATAACACTTATCCGTATCGATATAATCCACTATTCCATCGTTGTCGCAATCACCCTGACTTTCTTTATTATCCAAAATGCCATCGTCATCCGAATCCTCATCCAAATAGTTTGGTATAAGATCTCCATCCGTATCTATATCTCTTTCATCTTCATCTGAGATACCATCATCGTCGGAATCTAAATCACGATAGTTTCCGTCGCCATCGCCATCTATATCATCACCCCCCTCATCCTCATCTTTGATCGTATCGTTATCAGAATCTTCATCTTTATAGTCAGGAGTTCCATCACCATCTGTATCAACATTTCCTTCTTCTTCATCGCTTAATCCATCGTCATCAGAATCTATATCGTCTTTATCAGGAATACCATCGCCATCCGTATCACCATCTCCTTCTTCTTCGTTCGAGATGCCATCATCATCATTATCAGTGTCAATAACGTTGATAAATACAGTGGCTATGGCACACGCCTGTGGCGTACCATTGTCGCACACTTCGTATTCGAAGGAATCTTCACCCGCAAATCCTTCGTCAGGAGTATAAGTATAAGTTCCATCGGAATTAATAATTAATATTCCATCAGTTGGTTCCGACACTGGCGTTGTATTAATGGTCAGATCATCCCCATCCACATCTAAATCATTTGCCAGTAGTGAAGTACCTGCCAACACCTCTCCTTCATCAACCGTAGCCTCATCATCAATGGCAACGGGTGCTGTATTGGTTGGGTTTACCGTGATAGTTACGTTAGCAGAGCTACACTCCTTCGGTGTTCCGTTGTCACAAACCTCATACGTGAAACCGTCCTCGCCTGAGAAGTTTTCATCAGGTGTGTATGTATAGGTCCCGTCCGCATTGATTACCAAGGTCCCGTGTGAAGGATCAGAAACAGGCGTGGTATTAATCGTCAACCCATCCCCTTCCGGATCAATATCGTTCGCCAACAACGACGGACCACTTAATACCCCGTCTTCGTCAACGGAAGCCACATCATCGTTGGCTGCAGGCGCATCGTTTACCGCATTGACATCAATGG
>NZ_JBNGOS010000018.1:0-26376 GCF_050589685.1 Saccharicrinis sp. 156 | reverse complement strand
GGATCAGAAACAGGCGTGGTATTAATCGTCAACCCATCCCCTTCCGGATCAATATCGTTCGCCAACAACGACGGACCACTTAATACCCCGTCTTCGTCAACGGAAGCCACATCATCGTTGGCTGCAGGCGCATCGTTTACCGCATCAATCGTAGCTGTGATGGTGGCGGTATTTGAAACACTTCCGTCGTTGTCGCTTACCACATAAGAGATGGCCTCAACGCCGTTCCAATCTGCATCTGGCGTAAAGGTTACCACTCCCAAGGCATCCGCAGACCATGAACCATTAGCGCTGGCAAAGGTATTCTGGACACCTGCCGTTGACGGGTCAAGGTCGACTGTTGAAACGGTGATCGTACCGTCCCCATCCGTATCGTTGGTTGTGACGTTCACCGTTCCCGGGTTATCCTCATCGGCACTTAGTGCATCATTATTGGCAACAGGCACATCGTTGATATCGTTATCTGAAATGGTTATGGTAGCTCCTTCATTATCCGTATCAATCGAAATTTCCGAATTCCCTGTCACACTTGACAAAGTTGCAATAACTGTTTCATCAGTCTCTACTATAACATCGTCACTTACCTCAACATCGATGGTTACCGAAGTTGAACCTGCCGGTATCGTCACCGTACCTGCCAAGGCTGCATAGTCAGAACCCTCTATAGCTGTTCCACTTAAGGTATAAGTTACCTCCGTATCTGTACTGCTTACCGCAGATAAAGTCACCGTATACTGACCGTCGTTACTTCCACTTTCGTCAGCTGTTGCATCGTTGGCTGTGATACTAAGCGTTGCAGAATCATTATCATTAATTGTTCCTTCTCCTTGGTTATCAAGAATAGTTGCATTTGTTGGAGATAAAAGATTAATATACATAGATTCTGATCCCTCTACTACTTCATCTTCTGTAACAACAATCACAACCGTTTTCGTTGTTTCTCCTGGAATAAATGTAAGGGTTGCAACATTAACCTGTGTGTAATCATTATTTAGTAGTGTCGCTGTGTTATCGCTCGTTTCGTAATTAACTGTTACGGTTTGCTCGGAAGAAGCATTAAGCGTTACCTCAAAGCTTAAGTTTCCACTTCCTTCAGTAACACTTGCATCATTTATGCTAACTGTTGGAATAACAGTAACATTTGAAACGGCAGGTGAAGCTCCACTACAACCATTCTCCTCATAATTTACACTTAATGAATGATTTCCTGCTGTATTCCATGTCAAGGTTACTGAATTGTCTGTAGAAGTGCCTCCTGCTGTTACTGTTGCTTCTACTGGTATTATCCAACTATAATTGGACATCCCTGAAGCTGTTGTATAAACATGATTACCAGTTCCAGCAGCTACCGAAGTTACTTCTGAAGCGAAATCCGGAATTGGTAAAGCATTAATCGTCACATAATCTGTCTTAATTTCTTCTACCGTTGCTCCATCTATAATCTCCAAAGACACTGTTTTCATTCCTTCAGAAGAATAAACAATATCGTGAGGCCCAACTCCCGTTGCAGTTGCCGGTGTTGCATTTGCTCCAAAATTCCAGCTATATGTGGTAGAACCAGTAGTTCCTTCACTTGCATTAGTATACCTTACCGTTTCTCCTGTGCATGTAGAAAGTTTATCTGCAGAAAAGTTGGCAGACAGTTCACAACCTTGAAGATTTATTACCAACTCACTCGCCGCACCGGTACAACCTTCTGAATTAGTTTCTGAAACTGTCACATCTCCATTGGTTCTTCCAAAGTCAACTGTAATCGAAGCTGTTCCGTCACCAGATACAATATTTGCATCGGCGGGCACAGTCCAGCTATAAAAAGAACCTAAGGCTGGAGAGGTTATGCTATATACAACACCCGACTGACTACAGTTTGGCGCAGCGTTACCTGTAAAACCAGGAGCTCCAGGTGTAGCAGGTTGAGTATTTACATTCAGTATTGCACTCGCATCAGACACACATCCTGCTGCATTTCTGGCTATTACCGAGTAATTGCCTGCTGCCAGACCTGTAAAGGTACCTGTTGTATTGGTATAATCAGTTCCATCAATACTGAAGTTTAAGTCAGTAACAGAAGAGCTTACCGAGATGGTTCCTGTAGCTATGGTACATGTTGGCTGAGCGGTTACACTGGCTGTTGGTACTTCTGGCGTGGGTGGATCGCTTAAGACATAAGCTCCAGCAATTACATTTGAAGTACAACTACTGATAGTAACACTAATATTGGTGTAGCTTCCTGAAGTAAGGTTATTAATTGTTAAACTTCCACTTACATCACTTACTAAATCAACAGGCCCTTGTCCTGATCCATCCATAGAATAATTAACTGAATAAGTTGTACTGTTATCCAATCCATCAATAGTGATAGAACCATCAGATCCTCCACAAGTGGATGGGTGACTCATAGCGTCAAAAGCGATAGTTGGGTTGGTGCATGAGCTAATGCTAACTGTAGGCTCTGTTGTTATTCTTGAACAAGAGCCTCCTTCATCAACAATAACAAAAAATGTTGTTTCCGATGTTAGGCTACCTGTTGAAATCGACACACCTCCTGCATCATTACCATTAACACTGGCGACAAAAGTTCCATCACTTGTGTATAAAGAGTATAGAAATGCAGAATTGGTAACATTGCTGCCGTCACCTATTTCAATGGACGCTGCATTTTCCGACTCTACTGAAGTTGGGTTTGCTTGCACAGGAAAAGCCGTAGAAGTTGAACCTCCTCCCGATAGCGTTTGAGATAGTGGAGAAACAGTTGTACATCCATTATATGTAAATTTAATATCTGTGTATTCACCATAACTCAATCCAGGTATTGTATGAGTACCTGTTGAACTGCTGGTCACCGTGAATGGAGCTCCCGTAGCATCTTCGCCATTTTTCTTAAATGTATAGGTATACTCAAGACTGTTTTCCAACCCAGAAATAACTATGGTTCCATCTGCCCCTTCACAAGAACTTGGATTGGTAGTAGATGAAATCTCAATTTCCCCCTGCGAATTCAAATAAAACGATTCCGAAGTAGATGCAAGACAATCAACTCCGGGATTAAAATAGGAAGCTTCAACCGTAAAGGTTTTAGGCGGCTCATCAGTTAGATTTACCATTTGGGAAGCTACTGTGGTAAAGTTTTTAGAGTTGCCAATATCGGAAGCCTTACTCATAAAGCTATATCCCAACTCGCTGCCATCCTTATCAACCAACCTATACAACACATTGGTTTCGGTGATATTGTCAAATGAAAAATCGCTTATGGATGTATTAGCAATATCAGTGCAAGTTTGAGTGTAAGTAATATTTGGCACTGCAGGTGTACTGATACAATTCACAATTTCAAATTCCGTAGACAAATCACTTTCGCAATTTCCGCCTACACTTTGTGTTACTTGAATTTTCCCTCCTTCATATAAATAATTATCGTCGGTATTTGGCACAGGACTTAGTGTCCATATACCTCCTGAAACCGTAGTTGCAGCACCTAATAAAATATCGTCTATATATACGTTCACATTGGTTGCAGAACCGTTACAGGTTCCGGAAATAGTTGTTGTAGTAGGAAGTATGTTAGTTGTTGTGATGGACAACTCAGAACTAGCATTTGAAGATTGTGTTCCAATGGTAATTTCATTCGACAACCCGCTTTCTGATTGGCATTCGTCATCATCAACAACTGTAGCTCTTACTGTAGTTCCGGCAGAAAGTGATAAACCCGTAATTGTCCAATCTCCTAAAGTATTAACAGTGGTTAATTGTGACTCCGCCGCACCAGAACCATTTAAAAACAAATATACAGTGGCTCCCACATTTGGAGTTGTGCCATCAGATTCCAAAGCTGTACCATAAATATAACTTGTAGTACCACATAAGCCTGGATCTGTAATAACCGGAGCGGTAGACTCCTCTGATACAGTTACTGCATTTGAGTGCAAAGAGGTGCAACCAGAAGTATAATTAACAGTAGCAGTAAGACTTGCACAAGTGTACAAACTCAAGTCAACATTGCTAAAGCTCCAACTGGTTCCTGTTGAAGCATCTTTTAAAATAGCTATCCCATTGACATATATTACTACTTCATCAGGATCATCCTCTGATCCAGTTTTTGCATAATCTACAGTAAAGTCGAGATTGCTTCCAACAATATTAGTAACTGTTATGTTTATAGTTCCATCTAAAACATTACTATTACAGCTCCCTGTTGCTGTATTACAAACTGTTGCTGTATTAGGACACAAACCATTATCAATGTCTTCCAAAGTAACCAACAAAGTACCGCAAGGTACCTTGGCACCGTTTTTATTCATATCAAACACCCAGGTTATAAGTCCATCAACATCAATTGTACCTGAGGTTGTTGGGGCATCAAACTGACCTTGTGCGGGATTAGTTTGGCTTGTTCCAACAATGCTTATGCCATTAGAAAATATATCCAGGACAGCATTTTGTGCATTTGCTAAAGTAAAGGAAGAAGTCCAGTCTGCTATTATCTCAGCTTCACCATTAGCATTAACGACAACTGATAAGGCAGGAGAATTTCCATTGCAGGTAATAGCATCAATAGTTACAGATGTACAAGCCACTCTGGATTCTGACTTTCCTGCAACCTGAGCTACAGCCACATAGGTTTCACCCGATACTGCGGCAAAAGCTGTTGAAGTCCAGTCGCCTAACCCATCACCCCTATCTGCTGATGCGGTGGCGGATGCAACCGATGCACTTAAATCAGTACTTAAATAAATATCTACAATAGCTTCAGGCTCTGAAAGGCCAACAATATTGATAGTTCCTTCGCCATAATCGCCTAAAATAATAGGGCAATCGGTTCGCATTGGAGGAAAACCTCCATTCCCTGAAGGATCAGTAGGAACCTCACCCTCAATTAATTCCTCCCATAAACATTCAATACAACCTCCATATTGACTGTCGTCAACGCCTCCAACATCAGACAAAGAACCTTCAAAAGTACAGGTGTTTGAGGTATTCGTAGTAGCAGTCATCCTTAACAATGTGGACGTAGTAACAGGGTTACCGTTGATGTCATGCGTGGTAAAGTGACTTGTAATATCTGCAAATGGGATATAAAAATCATAAAAGTAATCCAATGTGCCATCCGAAGCAGGTCCGATTCCAGAGATAGACTTCTGGTGGTTTGAAGAAAGAGAATATGTCTGAATAACGGATCCACAACCAGTTACACCATCTATATCAATTAGGCTAACCTCATGTTTGGAGCGAAGCATGATAGCAATCTCAAAACCAGGGTTAGTGGAGTTATAATTTGGGTCATCTCCATCACCAAACTTTTGGTCTGTATCAATTAAAACGGTATAACCCTTAGCATTTGGGCGATAATCTGCTAATCGAAAACGAAAGATAAAATTATTCTCGTCATCCAAATAATAATAACTGGCAGTACCATTATCATTAATCGAGAAATCTGTAAAACCTTCGTCCGGTCCACTCCTGACATCCCCCAATGCCTCTCCGCCACCTAAAGTTGGAAAAGGCAGCATCGGTATTTCAAATTCCAGCACATCGTTCCCCGGAATAGTTATTGAAACGGCATCAGTAAATCCAATACCATCAGAAGCCTGATCAACATATCCATTTCCATCCGGGTCAAGAACTAACGTTATCCCATCACTTTTGGTACCGGAGCTTGGTTCAAAAATTAACCCAGGCGTTTGAGTCATTGCCGGAACCAAAAACATTCCGATAGCCAAACTTGCCAGAAACCTACGTAAAAATCGTCTCATAAATTATTATAATGGTTTATTATTTCACTTTTATTTCCCTACTATTTCAGGTCATTACATTGATACGAAATAACCCAATGCTAGTTGTTCAACTTCGCTGGGCATATTATTATTCATGATAAAACAATTCCTATACCGGATAAAAAGGCAAATAGTTACCTTTTTGTGATATTATTACTTATTTGAGCCTATTCTACGTCTGCAGTTACTAAATGTTGTAGGAAGATGGTAAGCAAAAAGTAAACAAGAAAAGTTTTGATATTTGGTTGCTTACAAACATTATTTATATCTTAATGCAAAAATCTACAGATATGGAAAACAAACCAAACATGCCGCCTATCTTCATTGTATCTGGTGGTAAGGGAGTTGCAGGGCATACACTGGTTGAATCTATGCTGATTCAATACCCAGACCATAAAATACCCGTGGTTATTGAGCCCGAAGTGAGCACACAGGAACAAATTGACAAGATTACGGACAAGGTTATCGAAAAAAATGGTGTGATCGCACATACCATGGTCGACCATGTGGCACGGAGAAAACTTATTGACACCTGCGAACAAAAAGAAATCAGGCACTTTGACCTGGTGGGCAACATGAGCGACTACCTCGATACCGTTCTGGATATGAAACCTGTTGAGCAACCAGGTCTTTTCAGACTAAGGGATATGGAATATTATCGCCGGGTTCGCGCCATTGAGTTTACGATGATGCACGATGACGGTCAGCACACCGACAAAATAGCTACCGCAGATATTGTGCTGGCCGGTGTATCGCGCACAGGGAAAACCCCACTAAGCATTTACCTGGCCATGTTTGGTTGGAAAGTCGCCAATGTACCTATCGTTCCCGGCACACCGGTGCCCGAAACATTGTTTCAAATTGATCCTAAACGCGTGTTCGGCTTAACCATTAGCATGGCATATCTGATTGCGCAACGAAGCAGCAGGGTTAGTCGTATTCACATGAATCCTGATACGGATTATGTAGATAGACGAAAAGTGCGGATGGAACTTGACTATGCAGCCAATCTTTACAAAAAAGGAAACTTTACAGTCTTAAATATCACCAATAAACCTATAGAATACACCGCCAACGAAATACTGACTATTTTAACCGAACGTTTCGGCAGCAAAAAATGGAAGTTAGACGAAGAACACCATTGAGCGAACAAAAAACATCGGCGATATTTGATGATTTGCAGATTCCTAAAATGGTTTCCTCAAACAAAACCAGTGCAAAAAGAGGTTACTTAAAACCAAAGTGACCTCTTGGTTTTAACGGTTTTTTAACACTGTCACCACCTTTTTACAAACAGCTGACCATCACCTTATTCCCATGTCATATAGTTTTTTAGCATGAATAATGTTTAATTTATTTACATTATTCTTAAACATTATGTGTGTTTTCAAGTTTTATATAAGAAACAATACAGCGCTGTTAGAGTTATATTATATGAATTAAAACACTTTTGTTATGAAAGAAGTAGTTGTAAAAACAGGTAAAAAAAATCCTACGGACTACATTGAGCGGGCAAAAGATTTGCGGTCTGAGAATGAAGGACAGTTCGATTACTTGAAAGATTTTGTGGTTAAAAGATTTGAACAAAAGTTTCCTGACAAGGACTTTTTAACTTCCTGGATAGAATATAACCATTTACAAGATTTTAAAATTTCCGACAATGTAGAAGCCGTAGGTGGCATTTCTGAACAGGCCCACTACATCATGAGGGTGATTACGGAATACCATATCAACCAAGCCTTTAAGGCGATGAAAATAGATATGAAGGACCCTAACGTAGGCGGTGAAAAAGGAACGCCGTACAGGGTAGCTAAAATGTATTGTGGCGATAACCTAAATGACGATTCGGAACTTTTATCCGGCAGATGGTCGAAAAGGCCGGATATGGCCAGTTTCCCAAATGAGAGCGGTCAAAAATATCCCATTACCAAACGGGTAGATATTGTTTCGGTATGCTCGCATCATACCGCCCCTTTCAGCACCTTATTCAGGGACGGATCGTATGCCGTGATTAGTTACATTCCTGACGACAAAGTTTTGGGGATTTCAAAACTGCAACGAATTGTGGATTGGGTTTCGCGAAGGGGACACCTGCAAGAGAACCTGACCAAGATGATTTACTACGAAGTAAGCACAGCCGCCGAAACAGAATCAGTTTATGTAAAGCTGAGCGGACTGGTGCATACTTGTGAATCGCTCAGGGGCACTCAAAGCAATGAAGGAGCTTTTACAAGCGAATATTATGGTGGCGGCTTTACCGATTATGAATTAAGACGGGAGGTAAGCAGTCAATAGTGAACAGCCTTCAGTCGACACCGGGCGAATTACAAGATGCAGGTTACGGGGTGCAGGTATTAGCAAATAAGCAATCATCGGCGCAACATCGGCAAACAATCAACTTAACGAATAAACATTAAAATGATAATAAGAAAAAAATTTAAGTTCGAGGGTGCACATATCGTGAGGGACTGCTCAAGCGACAGATGCAAAAAGTCGTTACATGGACACAGTTATGTGGTTGAAGTATTTTTGACATCCAACAAACTGGATTTTGGGCAAATGATTTACGATTTTGGACTGACCAAAGGCACCATCAAAGATATTATTGACAGCTTTGACCATGCATACGCCATGTGGAACAAAGAAAGCGACAACTTTAAATCTTTTATCAAGGCCAATAGCGATCGGTATATTATAATGCCGGTAAGCCCTTCGGCAGAATGCTTTTCGCTAGCTCTGCTTTTTATGATTGACAAGATTCTGCAAGCCACTGCATTCAAAAATGGCGAAGGTGAGGTGAGCGTTAAGTCCGTTAGGGTTCACGAAACAGAAACGGGTTATGCCGAGGCCTTTAGGGATGACCTGGAATGGTTCAGGTTTTCGCTGGAGGATATAGTTTTTAGCCCAGCCATAAAAGACGAATGGAACGATCCTGAGATGTACGATAAGCTAACGTCCTTCCACAGCAAAAAATCCGGGACTAAACCATTTGTGAATCCAATTGTGGAAAGAAAATTTGAGTAGATCTAGTTGTAGATTGTTAGATTATGGATAAGGTGCAAAGCTTAAATAAAATACTTTGCACTTTTTTATTATATCCATTACATGTCCGGCCGGGCTCATATTGTTTGCTCAAAAAGGTTGACGCATCAATTTAGGGAATTTAATCTTTATACTCCTCCATCTTTTCCTTTAACTTATCCACATCATCCATTTTAAAGTTGCCAAAAAACGAAAGCAATACTCCATTTTTATCTCCCTGGAAAATAACATGACACTCGTACACCTTTCGGCCTCTGCGATGAACCCACACCTCAGAATCTTCGTCCTTATCCTCATCCTCGACCAAGCTGTATTTGCCTTTTTTCATATATTTACGTACCTGATCCTTGAAACTTTTATCCGGTACAACCTCGGGCTTAAACAATACTAATTTCACTTCGTTAAGATCCCCGGATATATTGTGTCCCTCACCATCTTCCTCGTCTTCAATATCAAAATCAACAAAGTCGAGCAGATTTTTGGAGAACGAGATATAGGTCACTTCATCCCGGACCCGGAAATCATCAAACATCTTTTCCGCAATTTTTTGTTGCGAAAAGATGGATAAACTGTTAATACCAATTAACAATACGACAATAGATATTCTTGTTAAGTTTTTCATAATTATTGATTATCGGTTGTTTAACCCGCAATATGCATTAGAAATTCTATTACACATTGAAATTACTTTAAAACAAGACACTTCGTTGCATCGCTTCAACTCACCAGAACGATGAAAACCTAGTAAGATTGTACTTGCAATGCTCATGACGAACCTCCAATACATAATCCGGGTTTAACCCGGAAATTTTATAAGAATTTCCTTAATCTCACAGTGACCAGGTTTCGTTGCCGATTATGATATCCAAAATTGGACGCCGCTATATCGGGGTAACGCGCGTTTGCATTCTTGTTGATAAATATGATGAATAATACGAGTTAGTTTGATTAATCCAGTCTATTATTAACCACCCACTCCAATTCATCATCCACCTCAACATTCACACCTTCCGGAACCACCACCACTACTCGCAACCTTTGATCCCTTATTTTACTTTCTTCGTTGAGGGTAAAAACCGGGTCAATATTCAAAACCGAATCGCGAAGCATCCAAAAGAATTCGATATCCCGACAATTGTCTTGTGCTTGTGAAATGGATTTTCCTTTAGCCGTTTTTTTAATGTCGATGGAAAAATCATCGCCTCTTACCAGCTCTATTCTTGGTCGGCCTTGCACAAAAAGTTTACTGTCGGCCTGATAGATATCCAAACGGTTCACATCGAATAAATGTTCCTGATACTCCGGGATGTTTGTCGCTAAGTTGGCTTTTAGGTAGATGGTACTATCCTGTGGCAATTCCAGCTTTTCTTTTTTGTATACGTCTTCCGTCACACTGAATTCCCTGGCTACCCTGGCCGAAGCATAAAACACCAGTATCAAACCTGCAATCCAGAGCACCAACGAAGACAAACCAACAATTCTAGTATTAGACTTGAAACGGAACACCATTTTGAATCCCAGATAAAACAAGGCGATAAGCGGTATACAAGTAACCAAGACCAAACCTATGCTTCCTATTATCATATCTTCGGATCCCATAAACAGTGCCGGTAGAGAAGTTACATAATGACCCATTCCCGAAAAATCCATTAAGGTAAACCCAAAGGTAAAGGCCAGAATAAGGGACACCAAGGCGATTAGGGTCACAAACATCACGAGAACCCCAATGACGGACGCCAATACCCGCACCGTTGTTCTAAGCGCATCCCCCATCACATCTGTACCCTTGGAAAAAGAACCCGAGAAGTCTTTATAGGCCTTTGACTTTTTGAACTTTTCCGTTACTTCCTGATATTCGTTTCTTAGGTTTTGCTCCCAACTCTCATAACCTGCAGGCCCTTTCATTTCCAGTTTTTGGGTGATGGTTAATGCTTTAGGCATCACGATCCATAAAACAATGTACACTGGTAGAGACGCGCCATAAAGAATAAATGCCAAAAGAAAAATAATACGGAATACCAGCGGGTCCATATCAAAATAAGCCCCCAAGCCACCACAAACGCCGCCTAATACACGGTTTTCAGGATCACGGTACAATCTTTTCTTGTATAACGGAGACCCCGGCATGGCAGAATAATCGCTGTTCGATTTCTTTTCAGGCTCCTCCTCATCGGCAATCTCTTGCGGTTCACCAATAGTCGTGATCACTTCCTCCACTTCCTTGAGCGTTATCACCTGTTCTGCCGATTTCTTTTTACCACTAAACAGTTCTGCAATACGTGCCTCAATATCGCTTACAATCTCCTTGGCTTCCTCCTTATCCGAGAAGCTACTTTCGATTTTTCGCAAGTATTGGTTCAGCTTTTCATATGCATCTTCATCGATATGAAAAGCAAAACCATTCAGATTTATATATAATGTCTTCTTCATTTTTCAGATTTTAAACAATTACCAAAGGGTTAGCAAACATAAATACACTTCCGAAAAAGAAGCCAATTATCTTGACGCCCATAATAGCCAAAAACAGAAACGCAATAAGATAAACAATGATTTTAAATAAGGATTTGAACACAAAACCAATTACCAATAGTATCAAAATCATTACAAATATGCCCGGAAATTGCAGGAAGGGTATATGACCAAACTGATGGTTCACCTGATGTATAAAGTTTGGATGGAACATATCGAAATGAATCATATTGCCCAAAAAAAACAGGGCACTAACAACAGCTACAACTATCAGAACTGTTTTATCACCTTTTGAAAATCTGGCCCACCAGCTTTCACTTTTTTTGTAGGCCTTTGAATCACGAACTTTGCTAAAGCGCTGTTTTACATCTTCAAATTCCTTACGTATCGCTTTTTCAATATTACTTATGGTTACGTTCTCGCCCCGCATTTCAAGCTTTTGAGCTGTCGTAATAGCTGCCGGAACCACTATCCAAAGAATGATATATATTGGAATGGTAATTCCCAACCCGAAAAATATAAGTAAGGCAAAAATAATTCGAACAATAACCGGATCCATGTTTAAATAAGCACCTATACCACCGCAAACCCCGCCCAACACTCTGCCTTCCACATCTCTGAACAATCGCTTACTGGCTCTACCGTACGTGTATTTTTCATATTCCTGCTTTGGTCCTTTGCTTTCTTCTCCTTCTTCGTAAAAATCTTCGGGCTGTCCCATCATTCCAATCACCTCTTCCACCATTCCCAGTGTTACCACTCCCGATTTACCGGAAATTCTTTCTCCTAAAAGCTCTGCAATCCTGCTTTCTATATCATTGATAATCTCCTGCCCTTCTTCTTGCTGCTTAAAATAGTGCTCAAGCCTGTCGAGATATTCTCTCAAACGTGCAAAAGCATCATCATCGATGTAAAAAACTCTGCCGCTTAAATTAATGTTAACTGTTTTTTTCATGATTTTCTGTTTTTGCTAGTTATTATTAATCACCTCAACGGCATCTACCAATTCCTTCCACGACGCATCCAGTTCTCCTAAAAAACCCTTACCCTTTTCGGTCAGCTCATAGTACTTTCGCGGAGGACCTTGTGTTGATTCTTCCCACCGATAGGTCAACAGTTCCGCATTTTTCAATCTGGTCAACAACGGATATAATGTGCCTTCCACCACTATCATCCTGGCTTCCTTAAGCTCGTTGATGATGTCGGAAGCGTATTTATCGCTGCGCGAAAGAATGGAGAGTATGCAATACTCAAGAATTCCCTTCCTCATTTGCGCTTTTGTATTTTCTACCTTCATATCTTATCCTCCTGTTATAGCCAGCAAACCGCAAAACCGGCTGCTCAACTTATTGTCCTGTTCTTCTATAATCTTATAGTCAATTCCCTGCCTATGGAAAAATTTACCGAAATATTGCTGCTATCAAAACATTCATCTATCGGAATAGCATCTGCATCTATTTCGTTTCCGTAAGAATCATTAATATAATCTCCTGCAGGTAGCACCGGAACCATCAACATCGATACTAAAATCGCTGCCGTAAACATTATCACCACTTTTTTTCCGGATGTTTTCATCTCATAATAATTTATAATACCTGTTTATACATTGAATATGGTATTACAAATATATAGCTTTTACTTAGTACTATGCAATACCTACTACTATATTTTTTTATATTTTTTTGAAAAAAACTTCTTAACGCCTGTTCTATTGTTAGTTAGACGTATGTAAAATTTCATGATATTTTTACGTAGTTATCATAACTCATACCTACCACTTAAATTTTTATAGTTAAACCCAAAAAAAAGCCGGGATAATCTTCCCGGCTCATCATTTTTTGCTAAAATCTATGCTAGCATATATTTAAATTAACTTTCCAAGTTTTACACCCTTGACGTTTAAAACCCATGCCATATTAATTTGCGTTAAGACATTAAGGTATAATCTCTGTCCTTTTTATAATATTCCACTTTTTTCAACAGTGGATAGTCTGTTATTTTTGCGATTAGTTTCTGTCGGTATTCTTCGTTCACTTTACCCATCCTCGTTACAAAATCAATTTTTTCGTTAAGCATATCCACATTATCGGGACCTACAATTAGTGAACTGATCGGCATTGTCCAGGCAAACTGAATAGCTTCTTCTACACTTATGTAATCAGGAATCAAAGGGGATTCGATATTCCATATTTCCTTGCCGAAGCGCACTTTGTTCTTAAAGAAACGACCGTCCGCCAATGATTTCATACCCAACACACCCATGTTATGCTTATTTAAACTAGGTAATACGTGCTGAATAAAACTGGGATTGCTGTAGGCATCAATAACATTAATGGGCATTTGAGCAGTTGAAAACAGACCGCTATTTCCGGTTTGTTCCAACATTCGTAACATAGCCCTGGGACTATTGTGACATGTAAAACCGGCATATCGGATTTTCTTTTCCTTTAAAGCCTCCTCTACGGCTTTTAAAACACCATTCTTTATTCTATTATCTACATCAATAGGATCTTTTAAACTATGCAGTTGCCAAAGGTCCACCTGATCTATTTTCATTCTGGTAAGCGATCGCTCCAATTCCTCTTTGGCAGTGCGATAATCACCGGCCCCTGTTTTGGTCATGATAAACACGTCATCCCTGAACTTTGGCGTTAAAAATTTACCATATCGCACTTCAGACTCACCTTTCCAATAATTATGTGCATTATCAAAGAAACGAATCCCCTTTTCAATAGCGGTTTCAATTATTCTTTGGGCCTCCTGCTCTGGTGGCTGACCAATATGAAAACCACCCAGACCGAGCATGGTAACATTTTCCCCGGTATTGCCCAGCTTACGCAAAGGCAACAATTCTCCATATTTATCTTCTCTTTTGGCATGAACTGCTATAGGAACTGCCAAGCCCGCACTTAGCAAAGCCATTTTCAATAAAAACTCACGACGTGATTGCATAGTTTATTTCTTTTGCTTCAATTTCGTTATAAATTACGAATAGTAATCTAAATATCAAAGCAATAAACCAAAATCCTAGCGTCACAACTTACCTTCTACCCAATGACCATCTTCGCCCAACTGTCTAATCATATTATTATTCCGACAAAGTGTTTCGACTTGTAATAACAATTTACCGAGATCTGCCATCATTACCTAAAACAAAAACGGCCATAGGGAACCCCCATGGCCGTTTTTTTTGATATTTTATTTTTGTTGCGGAAAGCTGTCATGAACTTTAATACATCCACAGGTAGCCGCCTTTTCAAATCTTCACCTAAGTTACTATTTCCTTTTGTAGAGAACGAAACACCTTTCTTTCGAAAGATGCTGATAATATTTCTATAACCAAATACCTGTAGCGATTATTATAATTCCATATTCATAGCCTTTCGTACTTCACACAATGTTTCAATGGCAACTTCTCGAGCTTTACCTATTCCTTTTTCCAAAATTTCTTTAACAAATGCCTTGTCATTTTCCAGCTGTGTTCTCCTAATTCTTATTTCCTTTAAATGACTATTTAGTGCTTCTGATGTAATTTGTTTTAATTTGCCTGATCCCTGCCCGCCAATTTCAGCTGCAATACTTTCCGGAGATTGATTTAGGCACAATCCACAAATTCGCAGCAGATTAGCCACTTCAGGTCTGTTGATTGGATCATATTCGATAAATCGTTCCGAATCTGTTTTTGCGGACTTAATTAATTTATTGGTCTCATCTTCCGTCGATTTAATCATAATGGTGTTATTCCGGCTTTTACTCATTTTCTGAAAACCATCTAACCCTAATATCACCGGCACTTCACTAAGCAAACCTACAGGTTCTCTGAAAACCCTTGATTTGAATTTTTTGTTAAACCGTTTCGCAATACTTCTTGTCATCTCGATATGAGGCAATTGATCTTTACCAACGGGAACAACATCACTTTTACAGAATAAAATATCAGCAGCCTGATGAACGGGATACGTGTACATGCCTGCATTAATAATACTTTGACCAGATGCGGCAATTTCCTCCTTAATGGTAGGGTTCCTGTTTAATTCGGCATTAGATACCAGAGATAAAAAAGGAATAGTCAACTGATTTAACTCGGGAATATGGCTATGCGGAAAAATATATGTGTTATTTTTTAACGGGTTTAATCCACATGCCAAATAATCTATTGTAAGCTCGCTTACGTATTTCGAGATATCTTTAAAAACATCTCTATCTGTTAATACCTGATAATCTGCAATTAAAATATATGTCTCCACACCCAACTCTTGCAACCGAACCCTATTTTGCAAAGAACCAAAATAATGTCCGATATGCAGGTTACCGGTAGGTCTATCCCCGGTTAAAACTCTGTGTTTATGCGGATTTAGTTGTAAATCTTTATTTAACTCATCACTTCTTTTTTCTGCTATATCAAATGATGAATAATTAATCTCCTTTTCACTTAATTCAGTCATTTCTTTTTAATAAAAAAGTTAAAATAATTTTATTTTTCAGTATCGCATTAAGAGTGAATCTGACAACACCCGGTACGTGCAATATAAAATGTTTTATTTGACCTTACACAGACAAGCATATTATACGGCTTCTATCAAAGACATCCTATCTTATACAAAAGAATACACTCCCCCTATTTTGACCGACAAAAGTCGCATTTTTTTCTGAGAACATCATGTATCATGGGAATTATTTATAAATAAATCCAATCTATCGGTGTATGCCTATTCATTTTATAGGATATATTCATATTTTTTTTCCATCAACCTGTAAGGCTGCAGAGATAAACCGACTAATGAGCTGTAAACAAAATAATACCAGCACAATATGAAGTACACAGCCCCATTTATCTTTGCCATAACAATAGCGCTGACTTCCTGTGTCAGCGATAACCAAGAAGACTTCTACGAATCCGTTGAATGTGATACATCGGATGTTACATTCAACGGCACCATCGATGCTATCCTTGACAGAAATTGCAAATCATGTCATTTTACAGGCAACGGAACCGGCGTAACATTAGTTAGCTACAGCGATATAAAAACACATGTGGACAATGGAAGCCTTATGGGGGCCATCAAACATCAACCGGGCTACAGCCCAATGCCACAAGGAGGTAAGCTGGATGATTGTACTATTGCAAAACTCGATGCCTGGATCAGCGACGGAGCACCCAACAACTAACCCATTAATTCATCTGAAAAAACAATACTATGAAGACATTACTCCCGATATTTGTTGTATTTATTTTTCCATTGTACATTATTGGCCAAAATGAACCGGACGACATAGATAATTTGCTGGGTGAACAGAGCACAATTGTCTCCAGTACCTTTAAATCCTCGCGGATCATAAACGGACATTCCATTGAACAACCTGCCAAGGGTGAATTAGAATTTAGGATATCGCACCGTTTCGGAAAGCTGAACACGGGTTCGTACGAACTATGGGGGCTCGATCAGGCAACTATCCATTTTAGTTTAGAATATAGTCCTGCGGATTTTTTAACTTTAGCTATAGGACGAAGCAGTTACCGCAAAACCTTTGACGGCCATGTGAAAGCCGCCATACTCAAACAGCAGCAAGGCATCCCCTTGTTCCTTTCGTATTTGGCATCAGCCGAAATTGTTACCCTTAAAAATGAACTGCCCGATTTCCGGTTTAAACACAAGCTAGCCTATGTGCATCAATTTTTACTTGCACGTAAGTTTTCGAAACAATTCAGTGTACAACTAAGCCCTACACTGGTTCATAAAAACCTGGTGACCGAAAATGATATGGACAACAATCTTTTGTCTTTGGGAATTGGCGCCCGATACAAACTGACCAAGCGATTAAGCGTGAATGCAGAAACTTTCCTGACTGACTTTGGCCAGGCTCCCGGGAATGTAAAATATTACAGCCCAATTGCATTCGGCATTGACCTGGAAACGGGGGGACATGTTTTTCAGATCATGGTAACCAATAGTTTGCCTATGCGGGAGGTAGGTTTGATTAGCGAAACTACCGGCGACTTTTTTAACGGCGATATTCACCTGGGGTTTAATATCTCCCGAACATTTAATCTTCATAAGTAATCCTTTTTAAAATCTAAGGTTATGAAAACTATGCTGCTGCTTGCCTTATCCTTTTCCATATTTTCCGTAAATGCCCAAAAGTATTTCACCCGGACGGGAAATGTTATTTTTTTCTCACATGCCCCAATGGAGGATATAAAAGCTGAAAATTCTCAGGTGGCAGCCATTCTTAACGGTGAAGATGGAAGTTTAACCTTTGCGCTTCTTATAAAATCGTTTGAATTTGAAAAGGCCTTGATGCAGGAACACTTTAACGAAAACTATCTGGAATCGGACGACTTCCCCAAGGCCAACTTTAAGGGTGAAATAATTGATTTCTCGCGTGACATGTTGCAATCGGGTAAAAATTCCGAGGTCAGCATATCCGGTCAACTTACCATTCATGGGGTTACGCAAAACATCGAGACATTGGCCAATTTAGCAGCAAACGAGGATGGGGTAAGAGGCACTGCCCAATTTATTGTAAAGCCGGAAGATTACAATATAAAAATACCGAAAGCAGTCAGAAACAATATAGCCAAAGAAATAGAAGTCACCGTTACGGTGGACTTGAAACCGCGTTAAATTATTTTGTTATGAACAAGAAAAGGATATTAATCCTGTTTGCAGGAGTAATGCTTGCCGTTGCTGTTATTGGTTTCTACCAATTTAACAAACCGCACAAAAATTACGAGAAAGCCAAGGTTGAGGTTACCATTTCCGCCAATCTGCTGCACGATACATTTAACAGCGACGAACAAAAAGCCAACCGGGAATACCTCAACAAGATTATTGAGGTATCGGGTCAACCAGTATCATACGATCACAATGCCAACGGGTCTGTAACCATTTGCCTCGAAGATGAATTCATGGGGGTTTCCTGCACGTTTGACTCCTTGTATGTGGTCAAAAACTACGAAAGGTTTAAATGGGCCCAAAAGGCAGAATTAATAAAAATTAAAGGAAGATGCGACGGCTTCCTGACTGACGTTAGGCTTTCGAAATGTTCTTTTATACCGATGACTCATCAAAATGCGCCTTAATACGCTTCACCTTTAAAGTCGCTTTGATGATGCACCGGCATTTAATTGCGAAAGTTCCGCGACACACTATTGTAGTAAGCAAAAGATTAATCATCACTTTTTGTCATACAATGGGCATACCCTCTCAGTATTTATTAAAACCGATTTATTAACCATTACAACCACAGTTACATGAAACGAGCCATACCAATTTCTTTCTCGAACCATGAAGTAATTTAAGTGGCTGGTTGCATCGAAATGAGCTTGCGAATTCTATCGGATACCAATGTAATTAACGATGGAACGAGATTTCTGTATATACATTTAAATGAGAATG
Organism: Saccharicrinis sp. 156; assembly: GCF_050589685.1. Lineage (NCBI taxonomy): Bacteria > Pseudomonadati > Bacteroidota > Bacteroidia > Marinilabiliales > Marinilabiliaceae > Saccharicrinis > Saccharicrinis sp. 156. The sequence continues at coordinate 7,694 of NZ_JBNGOS010000018.1, read as the reverse complement.
AGATGAAAACAAAAGACGTACTTAAATGGATGGCCATGTTTCTGGCCATAGGCCTCTTAGCAGGCTGTGAAAGTGAAAGTGACAATGACGACAATGAGGGTCCTGATGAGATATTGATTACACAATCTCAGTTGAACAATGCCACCGATATGATTGGTGATTTTACGGGTGGCACATTTGCACATGGCGGTCCAAGCGGCACTACAGGTGATGAAACTATCCGTGAAGTATATGCTTCTTTGGCAAGCCTAAGCGAAACAGTTGCGCCCGGCACCATTGTGACCAAAAATACCTTTGCCAGGGAACCGGACGGCAGCACGGGGGATTTGTATGTATCATTTGTAATGGTAAAACGTGAGTCCGGTTTCGATACAACCAATAAGGATTGGGAGTTTATGCAAATTCCATTTGATGCCTCCAATGATTATGGTATAAATCCGTTTGGAATGTTACCTGCTGTCGGAGCCGGCAACCGGGGTTCTCTGGCTGGTTGCATAGGATGCCATAGCGGTGCAGGTGGAGGAGACTATTTATTTGTAAACGATTAAATATCTAACCATAAGTTACACGGTTTTTACATATCTCTTTCAGATATACCCTTTGACTACTTTAGTTAAACCCGCAATATGCATTAGAAATTCTATTGCACATTGAAATTACTTTAAAACAAGACACTTCGTTGCATCAACTCACCAGAACGATGCTCCCGAAAGTAATCGGGACAAGTGATCCCTCGTTTCATAATGCCTTGTTTTATTGTACTTTCAATGCTCGTGACGAACCTCCAATACATAATCCGGGTTTAAGGGTATTTTTGTTTAGCACACATATGGTTTTTAACAATAACATTTACTAAATTGGCCATACAAAACTAAACTTAAATTAATGATACAACAAAAAACCTATCCAAGCATTGCCCAGAGCTGGGGCATTATGGGTGTTGCCATTGTATGCATGCTTATCTTTTCGCCATTACAATTGGCTTTGAACGAAGTTTTAGGGAAAGAAATTACCTTCTTAATATACTATCTTATGTCGATGGGAGCCACTTTTGCCTTTGCTCACTTCATCCGCAAGAAAGAAACAGCTCTTCAAAGGTATGATATCCGTTTTGACAAACCTAAAATCATCATACTGGTTTCTGTCGCAGCACTTGGCTTACAGCTAGGTATTCTTTCTCCGCTCACAAGCCTGATACCTATGCCCGATTTTTTTAAAAAGATCATTCTCGAACTTGGTAATATGAAGGGTATCTTTGCCTTTTTAACCATAGTGGTCGCGGCCCCCATTTTTGAAGAACTCATCTTCAGAGGCATTATACTCGATGGTCTGTTAAAAAGATACTCACCCGCCAAGTCCATTTTTGTTTCGAGTCTTCTTTTTGGTATTGTTCATTTAAACCCGTGGCAATTTGTTACGGCGATGGGCATAGGTGCTTTTATGGGATGGGTGTACTACAAAACACAAAAACTTTCGCTTTGCATTATCATTCATTTTATAAATAACCTGTTGGCATTTTTAAGCATGCAGTTTATAAACCTGGAAGAAGAACTCGATAAAACTTTTGTTGAATCACATGGAGGCATGATGAATGCAATATTGCTTATTTTTGGCTCAGTAATTATTTTTTGCGTTTGTTCATGGCTGTTGGTCAGAGAGTTTAGAAAACAAGAAATATCAATATGGTAAATCATGCAATACGAAGGCTTGATTATCTCCTAACATTTATACAAAACTGTAGTTATATTTACCCCGAAACTTACCTGATAAAAAACGGCAGGTCGGTAAAAGCCGGCAACACCGATAATTTGGTTCAACAGGATTTTATATGCATCTGACGGGTAAACATGAAAATTCCCTACAACAGCAGGAAACTATGCTTTCCCGCCCGACATCAGTTCTGTAATGACTTTGTACCTGGGGAACTGGTCTAAAATTATTTTGATAAAAACGGTGATTGGGATAGACAGAATAAGCCCCGGGATACCCCAAATATAGCCCCAAAACATGAGCATGATTAAAATGGTGATAACATTCACCGAAAACGTCTTGCCCATAAAAACGGGTTCTAACACGCCTCCCATGACCACTTGCACAGCGGTGATGGTAAGCACAAAGAAAAGTAAGGTCGTCATAGGTTCAATTTCAACAAAGGCAAATAAGGATAGCAGTGCCACAGAAATTACAGAACCAATCATTTGAACAAAATTGATAGCAAAAGCAAAAAGACCCCAGAATATTGGAAAGCTAATATCAAAAGCCAGGCAGGCCAATCCAAAGCCCAAACCTGTAAACAGACTGATAACAAATTTAACGAGAACAAATTTAATGATGTCTTTTTCAATTTTCCGGAAGATTTTAACCGAAGAGTGTTTTACTTTGATCAGTGTGCTGTTCAATAACTTTTCAAAATTAACGGATCCGGTCAATAGTAAAACCACAAAAAAGGCGGTCATTAGTGTCCCTGAAAGCAGATTGCTTATAAAATCCAGCGACAGTCCGATGTTTTCCACTATGTTATCATTTTTTAGATAATGCAACAAAACATTATCCCCTTGCAACCTTGCTATGCCGAAAAAATCTTCCACGGAAACAATCAAGTCCACGAGTTTGGTTTCTGCTTTTTCAAAGAATAAATTATCAGCTGCCAGTATTTCATTGCTGGTTAACTTAATCAATTCTCCTCCTAATTTAAATACGCCGGTAATAATTAAAATGATGGATAATATACTTAGTGGTTTGGGAACCCTCTTATGGCTAAGCCACCTCATCAAGGGCAAAAACAAAAGGGCAATAAACATAGCAAGTACGAGCGGCACAAAAATAAACGAAAGTGTTTTTAGCAAGTAAAATATTACGGGTATTACAAGAATAAGTAATAATGTATTGGTTGTTTTTAGGTCTTTCATTTAATTGTAATTATGGAACTCTATAGCTTGTTACAACCGCAAAAATAACTACTTGTTTAATATGCCTGACATTTTATTAGTTAATGTATATTAATTAGTTTGCAGATAACTGAACCAAGTACATTATGGAGGTAGTTCCAAACGCTCCTTATTTGCGCATGGGCAAGTATGCCAATTATTTATATTGCGTACAGAAACTCAGCGCTTCTTTTAAGGCCGCATTCCCGGATAGCTTAAAACGGGGCTTGAGAAAAGCAGGGCGGTATAGCGGGTTTTACCGGCAGGTACAAAACGCTTTCCCGACCAATTGGGTGGTGTACAGTGAGGCTTCCATGGCCGACAGCGAACATATGGTGCGTTATCTGGGGCAGTACACACATCGCATTGCCATAGCCAATGATAGAATCATAAGTATAAGTGATACGCATGTAAAATTCAGGGCCAAGGATTACAGAAAAAAAGGGCCTGCTAAACCCCAAATCCTGGAAGGCACCGAGTTTTTACGCCGCTTTTGCCAACATGTTATGCCCAAGGGATTTGTTCGTGTTAGAAGGTATGGCATATCCTTGTACCAGATAGTCTTTTAAACGTTGCGTGGCCCATTGACGAAACTGTGTACCTTGTTTTGATTTTACACGATATCCTACAGAAATAATTACATCAAGATTATAAAAAGTCACAGGCTTATCTGAATTTGCAATATGCATTTTTTGCATATTGCTTTCTTTATCTAGTTCACCCTCTTTAAAAACGTTATTGATGTGGCGCGAAATAACCGATTGGTCTCTCTGAAACAAATCAATCATTTGCGCCTGAGTTAACCAAACTGTTTCCGTATCAAATTGTACCAGAATTTCAGTTTGGTTATCACTTGTTGTAAATATTTCAAGTTTACTTTCCATATAGTCAATTATCAATGTGCAATTACGAATGGTCAATTTTCAATTACGAATTATGAATGTTCAATTCCAAATTTCTAATTGTTAATTCGTAATTCACCAATTCGTAATTGATTCTTCCTAATTGTTATTAAGCCGTGCGCCCATAAAACTCATTCATATATTCTTTTACTACCATGCCACCAATAGAATTGTCGTTCATGGCAATGCGTGCTTGCTCAAAATCTTTTACAATATAGTCGAGCATGGGTTACACAAACTTATGGTGCGCATACACATCCGTTTTATCGGCATTGCCTTTCAGTATCTCAATTTCTTCGAGGGCTTGCTGTAAGGTTAGTTTATAGCTGGTTTCTATTTCCTCGCGAATTAAGCGTAAGGTATAACCATCTTTAATGGATGCGTTGTAGTAATATTTGTGAATGTAATTGCCAAACAGGGTTTTTGAGTTATACTCTTGGCCCAGTAGTGGCGTTCCTGTTAATCCTATTTTAACCGAGTTTTTATCGGACTGCTCCAGGTTAGCCAGGAAACTACCTTTGGGATTGTAGCTTCGGTGTACTTCATCTAAAAAGAATACACGCTGTATGTTTAGTTGGTAATCGGTATTCTGAATAACATTGGGGTCGTCTTGAAATTTTTGAATGTTAACCACCGTAATTTCAGCTTTACCCGAATTGTTGTGAATAACCTTTGTGGCTTTAATATCTCGTGCAAAAGCATCTCGCGAATCTATTTCGTGTACCACCAATCCACGTGCTTTAAACTCTTTTGCAGCTTGAATTAAAAGGTCGAGGCGGTCGACAATAAAATAGAACTTTGGTATAATGCCCTTGTTCTGGTAATAGTCGGTAAGATGTTTAACATTGTAATACGCCAAAGCCGTTTTACCGCTACCTTGCGTATGCCAGATGATTCCCTTTTTTATGTTTTCATTAAGCTTGTTCTCAATAGCCTTAGTGGCAAATATTTGCGGATAACGCATAATGTGCTTTTCCAGTCCGCTTTCTTCTTTCACGTATGCAATAGCATATTGCAGCAGAAAACTCAATCGTTCTGGCTGAAATAGCGATGTGCAAATTCTATTGGTTGGTGTATTGGGATTTTTATTGGTAAGAAACTCTTTAGAGTTTTTAATAGTTAATAAGTTGTTGTCTTTTAAAACAAAGTTTTCCTTTTCATCATCCTCCGATTTTAGTAAAGAATCTAAATCAAACTTTTCTTCCTCTCTGAAATAGTTGAAAGGCGGTTTGTCGTATGAGGTGGTGGCATAAAAAGCACCCTCGATTGGCTCTGGTGTGCTATCATCGTATTCCATGTTGTTGGAGAATACCATGAGCTGCGTTAAGTTCACAAACTTGCGGAACTTCTTATTCTTGAATCGTGTTTGGATGCGTTTGTGTTCGGCAATTATTCCATCCCGGTTATTGGGTTTCTTTACCTCGATAAAGGCTAAAGGCATACCGTTTATAAGTAGGATAATATCAGGTCTAAATTCTTCGTCGTCCTTTTTATAGGTTAGCTCGGTGACAACATTAAAGGTATTATTGCCGAAATCCTCAAAGTCAATCAATCTATTGCCCGATTTCTCAATGAGTTTTTCGTAAAAGGCTTTTCCTAAATCTTCATTTTCCAGGCATAACGCCACTTCGTCATAAAAGCGTTTGATATCACCCTCGCTTAATTCTGGGTTTAGTCGTTGTATACTTTCCTTGAAAATGTCGGTGAAAATATTGGTCGATTCGTCCCAAGCCTGATTAGACAAGGACAAATACCCATATCCCAATCTGATTAAATGCAGAATGGTCGGTATTTTAACTCTTGAGTCTTCGTTGAATTTCATATTTCACTTATCAATTTCCAAATAACCCACAAAATAACAAAAATGCACGGGTGCGAGGGCAAAAAAACAGCTCTTTTGCAAATTTTGGTTTGCGGGTCAGCTGGTGCGATTTGCAAATGTGCTGTTTTGTGCGTTGGGGTTTCCTTTTTTCTTTTGCGGGGGAAGAAAAAAACAAAATAAATTCCCATCAAATTAGCACCGAACTACCTTCAAAGAGGCTAATAATAATTTCTTGTCTGTTTATTCAAAGAGTAAATGTTTCAAAGGATAACTTTCGCTCCATCACACTTGCATAGCAGCGTAGAGCCTGATAGCTTATAATTAATACCCCTTAAAGTAACAATTACAAATAAACAATCAGCGCCCCTGCATCAAACCGTATCCCGATGTTCGTGGACAGGCTGTGAAGTTTTCCCTCATATGCTTACGCTTGCGCATTACGGCTTGGTCATTTGAACATACCGGGCTTAACTGTCGGCAGCCCACTATCTGGCATGATGCGTGGCTTATGTTGCGCCTGCGGCAAGCCATGCATTATTACGGTTTGTTGCCAGCTGGCATTTCTATTAATTCATAATTTGTACTTCTTCCTCCTGCAGCTTCTTTCTGCAAAATGCTTTTTGATATAAGGTCATTGATATCTCTAACAGCAGAATCTTTTGAACACTTTGCAATCTTTGCCCATTTGGAAGATGTTAATTTCCCATCAAACCCATCCAATAACATATTCAGTATTTTCTTTTGCCGTTCATTGATAATTGTTTCTGAGTGCTTTCGCCAGAAGTCAGCTTTGAAAAGTACTTTTGTTAATACAGTTTCAGTAGACTTCAGAGCATTTGACAAGCATGTTAAAAACCATACAATCCAACTTGTTATATTTAAATCACCTTTTTGTGTTCTTTCAAGCATTTCATAATACTGTTTTCTCTCTAATGTAATTTGCGCTGACATACTATAAAACCGCTGATTACTTTTGTCTGATTGAGCAAGCAGCATATCTGTTATTGCTCTACTAATTCTGCCATTTCCATCGTCAAATGGATGAATCGTAACAAACCACAAATGAGCTATTGCTGCTTTAAGCACTAAATCGTTTTTTTTATTATTATTGAACCAATCTAAAAATTGAGTCATTTCCTTTTCTAACAATTCCGAATCCGGAGCCTGAAAATGTACTTTTTCTTTTCCCATTGCACCAGATACAACCTGCATTGGTCCCGTGGTATCTTTTCTCCAGTTTGCTACGTTGATTTTGTACATTCCACTTCTTTCTGTTGGAAGCAGAGCTGCATGCCAATCAAATAATCTGTCAGCAGTTAATGGCTTGAAGCAGTTTTGTGTAGCATCAAGCATCATCTCGACAACACCTTCAACATTCCTGTCCCAATCAACAGCACCTGCAATCTCCATTCCCAGTTTACGTGCGATAGAAGAACGAACTTGGTCTGGATTTAATATTTCACCTTCAATTTCTGAAGATTTTAGAACATCAAGAGTTAAAGTGTCAAGTAAAGCTTCATTTCTTAAATCGAAACCAAGTGTTTCCATTTTTCCTACTAGTCTGCCTTGCAAGTTTCTAACTTCACTCAAGAGGTTTATGAAATCATTATAGTTCCATGTAAACTCTGGCCATTGGTCTTTTTGATGTATAAAAGCTTTCATTCGATGCATAATTTGCAATGAAAATACAACTTATTCGTCGCATTTCAAAAATATTCGTTGCACGTAATGCATTGAATAGTGAGGTTATTCGTTGCACTGTAATATTTTTTTCTGCTTGCTGGGTAGCGTAGAGCCTGATAGCATACTCTAATTAATACCACTAAAAGTAATAATTAAATGTAAACTATCAGCGCCCCTGCATCAAACCGTATCCCGATGTTCGTGGTCAGGCTGTGAAGTTTTCCCTCATATGCTTACGCTTGCGCATTGCGGCTTGGTCATTTGAGCATACCAGGCTTCAGCGGTATCCGCACGGCTAACCCGGTCTTCTATAAGAGATTTCAAGAGGATATATTTGTTGCATGAAAAAATCAAGAAGGC